>ONQK01000112.1 GCA_900319895.1 uncultured Prevotella sp.
ACCGACGGCGGCAACAAAGAAGTCATCATCGCCAATGCCCGAAGGCTCTGTGCCATCGACCGCCCGTTCACCACAATTGTTGCAGGCAACAAGAGTGCGGCAGAACAGATCAGGAGAATTTTCAACGAGGCAAAGCGCCCGTTCATCATCACCGAAAACGTGATGCCAGAGTTCAACAAGTTGAATATAGAACCGGCTAGAGAAGCCATCCGCAACCAGTTCATCGCACGCATCATTGAGGCAAAAGGGCTGAACAAAATGCAGGAAAAGACATCCTGCAAAATCATCCCAACCCCGCTGGCAGTGCTGCAAGCCTGCGAATTGCTAAGCAAAGGAACCGAAACGCAGAAAGGCATCGGCGACTTGCTGGCCATCGACATTGGCGGTGCCACCACAGACGTTTACTCCATGGCAAGCGGCGCGCCCACCATCGACAACACGCTGACCAAAGGACTTCCGGAGCCATGGAGCAAACGGACCGTTGAAGGCGACTTGGGCATGCGCTACAGCATGAGGCACGTCCTTGAACAACTCGAGAACACCGCCCACAAGCCCGTCGAGATCGAAAAACTCGAAAAATGGGTGGAACGGTGCTGCCAAAATCCTGAGACACTGGCACAGCCTGACAGCGATGAAGAGAAGATGGAAGAATTTCTCGGGCAAACAGCCGTGGCACTTGCCGTGCGTCGCCATTGCGGACGCCTGGAAGACGTCTACACGCCGATGGGACTGATGCACACGCTCGAAGGTAAAGACTTGATGAGAGTCCCCGTCGTCATCGGCATCGGCGGCGTTGTACGCAACAGCCGGCACCCTGAGGAAATCTTAAAAGGATGCTTTTATGACATTCGCCATCCGGAATGTACAACTCCCAAACACCCCACACTCTATTTGGACAAGCGCTACATCTACGCATCAATGGGTCTTTTAAGCACCATTGACGCCGAACTTGCGTTTGAGCTTCTCCGGCACGAAACCGTTGAAATTGCAAAAGCCGATAACACCAGCCTCCCGACATGAGCGACGCTGACGGCACACCATCCCTCTTACATGCAGATGCTGTTGAAAACAAGGAAACATCAAAATATAAACAAACAATATGAACTTAAAACTTAAGAACGAGAAAATTCCAAATGACGCGTTCATGGCAGAGCG
Organism: uncultured Prevotella sp.; assembly: GCA_900319895.1. Lineage (GTDB taxonomy): Bacteria > Bacteroidota > Bacteroidia > Bacteroidales > Bacteroidaceae > Prevotella. The sequence continues at coordinate 1,156 of ONQK01000112.1, forward strand.
CAAGGAAGTACTCCAACAATGGCCAACAGGAAAGGACATCGACTTTCAGGAAGCCGTAGACTATCAATTGTCTATTCCGAAAGAGAAACGCTTTGGCGAGAAACTGGCACAAGCGGACAAAAACCGCGTCACACTCATCCAACCACGCGCTGGCGTGGCACTCTATCAAGAACAAATAGAGCTGCTGCAATACCTGGAAAACGAAGGCGGCGCAGACCTTCTTCCAACCACAATCGACAGCTACACCCGCTTGAACCGCTATAATGAGTGCGAAGTGGGCATCAAAAAAAGCCAGCAGTCAGGACGCTCAATGCTCAATGGCTTCCCAGCCGTCAACTACGGTGCCAAAGTCTGCCGGATGGTGACCTCTGCGCTGAAAAACCCCGTTCAGGTACGCCATGGAACGCCGGACGCCCGCCTGCTGACCGAGATAGCCATCGCCGGCGGCTTCACCTCATACGAAGGCGGCGGAATTTCGTACAACATCCCGTATTCAAAAAACCATTCGATTGAAAACACCATCCTCTATTGGCAATACGCAGACCGGCTAGTGGGCATGTACGAAGAGGCAGGCGTGAGCATCAACCGCGAGCCCTTCGGCCCGCTTACAGGTACGCTCATCCCCCCGTGCATTTCAAACTCCGTTGCCATCATTGAGGCATTGCTGGCAGCGACTCAAGGTGTAAAAGACATCACCGTAGGCTACGGACAATGCGGCAACCTCATCCAGGACGTAGCCGCCATGCGCGCACTGTCAAAACAAACCAAGGAATATTTGAAGAGATACGGCTTCAACGACGTGCGCGTCACGACAGTATTCCACCAGTGGATGGGCGGATTTCCACAAGACGAGTCAAAAGCATTTGGTGTCATCTCATGGGGCGCGGCCGCCGCAGCACTGTCAAAAGCGACAAAAGTCATCGTCAAGACACCGCACGAGGCATACGGCGTGCCCACAAAAGAGGCGAATGCCTGTGGTTTGAAGGCGACAAAACAAGTCGTTTCAATGTTGCGCGACCAGGACTTGCGCAACATTCCCTTTGTAATCAGCGAAAGCGAGGTCATTGAGACTGAGGTCAAGTGCATCATCGATAAGGTCGAGGAACTCGGGCACGGCGACATTGCCCTGGGAACCGTTGCCGGATTTGAGTCCGGCGTGCTGGACATCCCGTTTGCCCCTAATCGCAACAACGCCGGAAAAGTTTTGCCCGCTCGTGACAACGAAGGCGCCATCCGCATCCTCGAAATGGGCAATCTGCCACTGAGCCAAGACTTGCGAGACTTCCACCGCATGAAATTGGAAGAGCGTGCCAAGAGCGAAAACCGTCAAGTGTCGCTCCAAATGGTGATTGACGATGTCAGCGCCATCGAAAAGGGCTTCCTCGTCGGCCGACCTGAGGCTGGCATAACGGGCAACATCTAAAATAAAGCAACAAATCAACAATCCATACCCTAACAAAAATGAAAATCAAGAAAGTAGTTTGTTCTGCCGGGAAGACAGGTTTCTTCTTCGACGATCAGAAAGCCATTAAGGCTGGTGCAAAA
>ONQK01000114.1 GCA_900319895.1 uncultured Prevotella sp.
GAAAATGCAGATGATGCATGTAAAACGCATCATGTTTTGTGATTTTTTCCTATTTTTGTATATTCAATTACACTTTACAAACCTAAAAGAAATGACCATTATGATGTTTCTCCAGCTGCTTGTCGTATTGCTGGCTTTGTGGACAGGCTCTCGTTATGGCAGCCTTGCGCTTGGCGCTATCTCAGGCATAGGCCTCGCTCTTTTAATCTTTGGCTTTGGGCTAAAGCCGGGCACGCCGCCGACAGATGTCATTTACATTATCATTGCCGCCGTGACTTGTGCCGGTGTGCTTCAAGCCTCTGGTGGCATGGACTGGATGATTCAGGTGGCGGAACGCATGTTGCGCAAACATCCCGACCGCATCACGTTTCTGGCACCCTTGTGTACGTTTTTCCTGACCGTACTTGTGGGAACCGGCCATGTCGTATATACTTTGATGCCCATCATTTGCGACATTGCGTTGAAGAAAGGCATCCGTCCCGAGCGTCCGTGCGGCGTGGCGTCAATCGCTTCACAGGTAGGCATCACCTGTTCGCCCATTGCTGCTGCTGTCGTCGCATTTTCTGCAATCTCGGCATCCAATGGGTTTCATGTGAACAACCTGCAGATCATCATGATCACTATTCCCGCCTGTATCTGTGGGCTGCTGGCGGCCTCTGCGGCCTCATTTCGTCGCGGCCTTGACCTTGACAAGGACCCTGTTTTCCAGAGGCGCTTGAAAGATCCAAGGCAATGTCAGTACATTTACGGCAGCAGTGCCACCACCCTTGACAAGGAAATCGCGCCTGAGTCGAGGCGTGCAGTGTATGTCTTTCTTTTCGCATTGGGGGTTATTGTCGTTTTCTCCATGGCACAGATGCTAGGCGGCAACTTGCTGCCTTCGTATGATGCCATACAGGTAGTCAAAGGAGGCCCCGAGAGCATCGTGTTGCCGGGAGGTGCGATTGAGAGTGCCAAGCAATTGGCGGCGGCCGGCGTGGTGGTGGAAGGTGTGACAGAAGTCGTGAGAAAGCCTTTGGCGATGAACTTGGTGATTCAGATTGTGATGATCTCTGCCGCAGCCTTGATGATTGTTTTCTGCAAGGCCAAGCCCAAGGCTGCCGTAGTCGGTTCGGTGTGGCAAAGCGGCATGGTGGCTGTGATAGCCATCTATGGCATCGCTTGGTTGGCGGACACATATTTTGGCAGTTACATGAAAGAGATGCAGCACATGTTGACGGATTTGGTAAGCGCTTATCCATGGACCATTGCCATCGCCTTTTTCCTGGTTTCGGTGCTTATCAACTCGCAGGGGGCCGTTGTCGTGGCAATGCTCCCGCTTGCTTATACGCTAGGCATTGAAGGATGGGTGCTGCTTGGTGTTTTCCCGAGTGTCTACGGCTATTTTTTTATCCCCAATTATCCCTCAGACATTGCCACGGTTAATTTCGACCGCTCGGGAACTACTGTCATCGGAAAATATTTGCTGAACCATTCGTTCATGATGCCCGGATTAATCAGTTTGCTGGTCAGTACGGTTGTTGCCTATGGATTGAGCTTCTGCGTGCACCATTTCCTGGGCGTTTTTTAGCGCCAATTGCGCTATAATCCCTTAGAACAGCGTTTTCTGGAGAGAGAAATGATGTTGCATGAAAATATTTAGTCATTTTTTGTCCAAAAGAACGACTTTTTTCCTAATTTTGCATTTCTAAGATGGAGACAATGTACAATATCGAAAAAATAAGAGAACAATTTCCTATCTTGCAGCGCGAAGTATACGGCAAGCCGTTGGTGTACCTTGATAACGGCGCTACGACGCAAAAGCCACTTTGTGTGCTCAATGCCATGCAGGAAGAATACCTCAATGTCAATGCGAATGTACATCGTGGCGTACATTATCTTTCTCAGAAAGCGACAGAGCTCCACGAGGGCTCGCGCGAGACGGTGCGGCGATTCATCAATGCGCGGTCAACAAATGAAATCGTGTTTACCCGCGGCACAACCGAGGCTTTAAACCTGGTTGCTGCGTCATTCGCCGAACAGTTTATGCACGAGGGCGACGAGGTCATCGTCAGCACGATGGAACACCACTCGAACATTGTGCCGTGGCAGTTGCAGGCGGCCAAGAAGGGCATTGGCATTCGTGTTATCCCGATACACGAGGACGGGACACTTGACATGGATGCCTACAAAGGATTGTTTACTGAACAAACGCGCATGGTGAGTGTTTGCCAGGTCAGCAATGTCCTGGGAACGGTCAATCCAGTGGGGGAAATAATCCGCATCGCCCATGAGAACAACGTCCCCGTGATGATAGATGGTGCGCAGAGCACGCCCCATCAGGTGGTGGATGTACAACAGATGGACTGTGACTTTTTCGCTTTTAGTGGCCATAAGATGTATGGTCCGACGGGAGTAGGCGTGCTTTATGGAAAAGAAGAGTGGCTTGAACGGCTTCCGCCCTATCAAGGTGGCGGCGAGATGATAGAAAGCGTGACCTTTGAAAAGACAGTTTTCCAGGAGCTGCC
>ONQK01000183.1 GCA_900319895.1 uncultured Prevotella sp.
AACTAAATTAACAGGTTTTAAGCGAAAAAATGGAGTAAAAATGACATGAATATGAAAAACGGCCCATGATGTAAGAGCAGCATTACTGACCATCGACCATTAGAAACACCCGATATGGTTGTTGTTGACTGATGTGGCTATTGTTGGCTTACCAGCCCTCGAAATTCCAGCTTTTGAGGACTTTTTACCTGGACTTTACGCATATTTTAAAGATAAAAGATGCTTTCATTCCCCTGATTAAAAAGGAGGTCTAAAATGCTCAGATTAGGCTGAAACCCATGCCTCTGCTCATGTATTTGCCAGTAGCGCCGTGGGCGGAACTCATCGTCTGGCAACGGATGTTTGGGATGGATGGTTTCACGCAAGTCGGCTGCCGTCAATGGGCAGCAACTTCCTTTGGGGGCGAAATTTTCCGTGGGTTTCAGGTTGGGGTGAATATCGAGCAAAGTGCACAGCACTTGGGTGATTTCAAAATTAAAGTCGTAGAGAAAGTTGTATTTTCGTTCAAAAAACGGGTGGATGTCATCGGCATAATAGTCGAAAAACGGGGTTTCTCCGTAGGCAGCCCTTAATGCGTTCCAATGCAGATGCCGCCAGTTGCCATGGTCTGAGATCCGGACATCGCGCATGAGCGCCATTCCAGCCACATGTTCGACGGGCACGGTCAGCGTTTGCCGTCCATTGGCGGTCATGATGACACAGCGGTTACGATAGGTTTGTTTTTGGAAATGATCAAACCTTTCGACCAAACAGTTTTCATGGCGGCTGAGTTTTTGGAACCACTGGATTGGTCCAAAATATGCCGATGAAAGGAGGACTGCCTGCATTTTGACGTTTTTTTAAACCGAAAAAGGCTTCAACAGCGTGGTTGGAGCCTTTTTGCATTCTTTTCACTTTATATTATCAACAAATCTGAACAGGCGGCTCCATCTGATGCCACTGACACCGCCCTGGTCGGGGTCTGAACTCCACCAGATGAAGATGGGCTTGCCCACGATGTGGTCTTCGGGTACAAATCCCCAATAGCGCGAGTCTGCAGAATTGTGGCGGTTGTCGCCTTGCATCCAATAATAGTCCATCTTGAAGGTATAGCTCGTGGCGGGCTGCCCGTTGATGTAGATTTTACCGTCATTCACCTCGAGGCGGTTGTCCTCATACACTTTGATGGCACGCTCGTAGATGGCGATATTATCCATTGTCAATGCAATGCTTTCCCCCTTCTTGGGGATCCAGACAGGGCCGTAGTTGTCGCGCGTCCAGCCATAGGCGGCATTGCGCGGATAAACGCGGTCGTCGGCATCAACTTCTGTGTTCAACACGAGGCTTTCCACGATATCTGTACGGCGTTTCAGCGCCTTGGCCGCATGATCTGTCAAGGCCATGTATCCATAGCGGCTTAACTGGACGACTTGCTCTGAAGATATGCCCAGTTCCCGCATCAATTCGTGGGGGATCTGCTGATGAAGCCTCACTTTATAGGTGTACTGCACGTTATCGGGTTCCTTGTTCGGCTTGCCGTCAAGATAGACGATGCGATTCTTGATTTCAAGCGTTTGTCCCGGCAGGCCAACGCACCGTTTCACATAGTTCTCGCGGCGGTCTGTGGGTCTTGACTTGATGTCACCGAACTCCGAGGCGTTGTTTTTCAGGTAGTTACGCCCCATGGCGTACACGTCCTCGTAAATTTCATGCACCTGTTGCTGCGTCAGGCTTGAGAAGTCGGGCATGCCGACATTCTGCACATAGATCTGCTCGCCGGAGTCGTAAACCATCTTGTAATATTCTGTTTGATAGGGCACTTCTGCGAGGATGGTGTCTCCGGCAGGATAGTTGAACACGACAATATCATTCAACTCCACTTTGCCCAGCCCCTTCACGCGGCGATAGTCCCAATGGGGCCAGTCAATGTACGACTTCATGTTCAGCACAGGCAAAGTGTGTTGAGTCAGCGGCATGGTCAGCGGTGTTTGCGGGATGCGCGGCCCGTAGCTCACTTTTGACACGAAGAGGTAGTCGCCCGTGAGCAGCGATTTTTCGAGCGAACTCGACGGGATGACATAATTTTGGAAAAAGAAGAGGTTGATGAAGTAGACGGCGACCAAGGCAAAAACCAGCGCATCGACCCATGACATGAGGAATTTTACCGGATGTTCGGCATTTTTCCACCATTGCCACTTGATTTTTTTTGTGATGTAAGCGTCAAAGATAAAGGGGACGGCCAAGAGCCCCATCCAGCTCTTCACCCAGTAGAGGAAGAGCAGGTAGAGTGCCAGAACTACGACGAATTTTGCCCATTGGCGGGTCATATTAGGTGCTTTTTCTTTTTTCATTGTCATTTTTCTTTGAAATTAGGGATGTTTTCTATTTGGAAATGCCTCAAGTCAATATCGAAGAGGGTTTGAATCCATTTTTTAATCGTTAATTCTAGAAGTCGAACAAGTCGCCAATGGTCAGCAGCCCCTCATGCTTTTGGGTGTATTCGGCTGCCAGCACTGCCCCCAGGGCGAATCCTCTCCTCGAGTGGGCGTCATGGCTGATGGTTATGCTGTCGGCATCAGAGTCGTAGCGAATTGTATGGATGCCGGGCACTTCGCCCTTCCGGCGACAATTGATCAAAAGACTGTCGTCGTTCACGGGCGTGAATTCATGGGTTGTCCCATCGGCACCGTCATACCGCCCGACCTTCCAAGCGCTTTTCCGGTCGAGCTGCCCAACAATTTCCTCTGCCAGCGTTATGGCGGTGCCGGAGGGATGGTCCAGCTTGTGAATGTGGTGGACTTCCTCCATGTCTACGTCGTATTGTGGGAATTGGTTCATGATTTTTGCCAAATATCGGTTGACTGCGCTGAAAATGGCTACACCAATGGAAAAGTTGGATGCCCAAAAGAGGGTTTTTCCATCCTTCTCACACATTGCTTTGATCTCATCGCCATGCTGTGCCATCCATCCCGTTGAACCAGAAACCACTTTCACGCCTTTGGCAAAGGCACGAAGATAGTTGCCGTAAGCGGCAGCCGGAGTGGTAAATTCAATGGCCACATCGGCCGAAGCAAATGCCTCGCTGTCAAAGTCAGCCTGATTGTCGACATCTATGACGGACACGATTTCATGTCCTCTTTGCAGCGCTATCTGCTCAATCATGCGCCCCATCTTCCCATATCCTATGAGTGCTATTTTCATGGTCTAAACTCAAAAAACAGTTACAAAATTAATGTAAAACACTCAAATAGCAAAATTTATCTCCCTTTTTTATCAAATTCTTGTATGCTTTAAGTGAATCTGTTGAAGGAAAACCTCGAGGCCGCGACGGATGGACAAGAGCCCGAAATCCTCAACTTGAATCTTGTCCAAAAGCATCCAGCACACCTCGGCGGCATCATCCGCCGCGTGGAGTGGCGTGAAATCGTCGACCCTGCACTCAAAGAACAAGTCTAACGTGGGAATTTCCAGCCCGGAATAGGCATAGGAATTGGGCAGAGAGAACAAGTAGGCAGCATGGGTGACGCGAAGCCCCGTCTCCTCCTCAACTTCCCGGGCGACACACGCCTCGCCCGTTTCACCGGCATCGACGAAGCCTCCAGGCAGGTCGAGCGTGCCCTTTGCCGGCTCCTTTGCCCGCCTGACCACCAGCAGCTCGGCGCGCTCGTTGACAATCAGCGCGGCCGTAGCGGCGCTAACATTCATGAACAACTCAAAGCCACAATCCTCGCATCGGCGGCCCTTGACCTCTTTCGGCAGAAAGTGTGGACTTGCACAACGTGGGCAAAAGCAAAGTGGCGACAACAAGTTTTTTTCTCCAACCATCTTATTTTTGACATAAAGATCATGCAAAAATACGATTTTCCCTTGAAAAACTGCATTTTCGAGGGCATTTTATTCGTTGCCCAAGCATATATTTGGGGGCACTTCATGGGAAAAATCGCCACAAAGTTCCTAAGGCGAGTAATTACAGGCTTTCGTTTTGTCCGAATTGAAGAAATTCTTATCTTTGCAACCAGATTACATTTTTATTTTCACCTGTCGTGGGCCAGGCAGGTGCATACTTTGGGTATATTTTTACAAAATTGAACTGATAAATACATGAGACGAATCATTTTTTTACTGTCAATCGCATTGCTGCCATCGGTGATGTCAGCGCAGAAGATTGTTTATCCTCAAACCGCACGCGAGGATGTTGTCGACGAATATTTTGGCACAAGAGTGGCAGACCCCTACCGCTGGCTTGAGGACGACCGCAGCGCGCGGACAAAGGCCTGGGTGGAGGCCGAGAATGCTGTTACCAACGCCTATTTGGGACGGATCCCGTTGCGCCCAAAGCTACTGAGACGCTTGAAAGAAGTGTCGAATTACGAAAAAATCGGCGCGCCCTTCAAGCGCCAAGGCCGCTGGTTCTTCTACAAGAACGACGGCCTGCAAAACCAAAGTGTGCTCTATGCACAGCAAGAGCTGAGCGGCGAGGCCAAGACTTGGCTCGACCCCAACAAGTTGAGCACCGACGGCACCGTGGCACTGAAAGGGGTTTACTTCTCCAACAACGGGAAATACGCCGCATACAGCATCAGCCGCAGCGGTTCAGACTGGCAGGAGTTCTATGTCATAGATGCCAAGACGGGGAAATTGCTCGACGATCACATCGAGTGGGCAAAGTTCTCGGGCGCGGCATGGCACGGCGACGGCTTTTATTACAGTGCCTATGACTTGCCCGTGAAGGGGAAGGAGTTTTCCAATGTCAATGAGGGGCACAAGGTCTATTACCACAAGATAGGAACGCCTCAGTCGGAGGATGTACTGTTCTATCAAAACCCGGCACACCCCAAGCGGTTTTATTCCGTTAGCGTAAACAAAGAAGAAAGCGTCATGTTCCTGTATGAAAGCGGTGCAGGCAACGGCAACACCGTATTCGTGCGCGACCTCAGGCAAAAAGACGCCCAATTCACCCAAATGACAGCCGACCTCAATTACGACTACAGGCCCATTGCCGTTGAGGGCGACATCATTTATTTCTTCACGAACTACGATGCCCCGAAAAACCGCTTGATGACGGCAGACCTGAAAAATCCGGGCATCCGACATTGGAAAGAGCTTGTTGCTGAGGCTGGAGACGTGCTCACCAAGGCCCAATTCATCAGCGACAAAATAATTTTAACGTACAGCAAAGATGCCTCCGACCATAGCTATGTCTACACGAAAGACGGGAAGAGGCTGCACGAGATCAAGTTGCCGTCGGTCGGCAGCGTTAGTTTTAGCGGCGAAAAGGACGAGCCGGAATGCTTCTACACCTTTTCGTCATTCACCACCCCGGGAACCATCTACCAATACGACATTGCGACCAACACGAGCAAAGTCTACAATACGCCTAAGGTGAATTTCAGGTCCAACGACTACATGAGCGAGCAATTATTCTTCGAAAGCAAAGACGGCACACGCGTGCCGATGTTCGTCACATATAAAAAAGGGCTCAAGCGCAACGGCAACAATCCCGTCTACCTCTATGGATACGGCGGTTTCAACCTCAGCATGACCCCCAGTTTCTCTGCCACACGCATCCCGTTCCTCGAAAGTGGGGGCATTTACGTCGTGGTCAACCTGCGCGGCGGCAGTGAATACGGTGAAGAATGGCATGTCGCAGGCACTAAGCTCAATAAACAAAACGTTTTCGACGACTTCATCGCCGCGGCAGAATATCTGATCAAGAACAAATACACCAACAGCAATAAAATCGCCATTGTCGGCGGCTCCAACGGAGGGCTGCTCGTCGGTGCCTGCATGACACAGCGGCCGGAGCTCTTCCGCGTGGCAGTACCCCAAGTCGGCGTGATGGACATGCTGCGCTACCATAAATTCACCATTGGCTGGAATTGGGCACCCGACTATGGCACATCGGAAGACAGCCGGCAAATGTTTGAGTACCTCAAAGGCTACTCACCGCTCCACAACCTCAAGCCAGGCACCAGCTATCCGGCGACACTTGTCACTACCGCCGATCACGACGACCGCGTGGTGCCCGCCCATTCTTTCAAATTTGCTGCCGAGCTCCAATATTGTCACAAAGGCGACAACCCCGTCTTAATCCGCATTGACAGCAAGGCTGGGCACGGCAGCGGGAAGCCGATGGCAAAAATGTTGGAAGAGCAGGCCGACATCTACGGATTCATCATGCACAACCTCGGGATGAAGCTAAAATAAATGAAAAAAATCATTCTTATGATATGCATGGCAATGCCTCTTGCCGCCTTTCCACAAAAAGGCGGCAAGACAGCATTGTCGATGCAGCAGCAGGGGATGGTCAACGTGCACACCTGCGATTCCACCATCCAAGTAGAACTGATGTATGCCAAAGCCGACAATTTCACTGGAGCAGTGCTCTACGAAGACCTTCTTGACGCCTATTTACACCCAAAGGCAGCAAAAGCATTGGCAAAAGCACAAAAACACCTCAGGCAAAAACGACCCGACCTCTCGCTGAAAATCTATGACGCCGCACGGCCGATGAGCATCCAGCAGAAAATGTGGGACAAGGTCAAAGGGACGAAAAAAAACATCTATGTGAGCAATCCTGCCAACGGCGGCGGGCTTCACAACTATGGCATGGCAGTGGACATCACGCTATGCAAGCTCAACGGCGACACCATCCCGATGGGTACCGTGATCGACTTTTTAGGGAAGCTGGCACATATTGACAACGAAGCAATGCTCGTCAAACAAAAAAAAGTGAGCCAAGAAGCCATCAACAACAGGAAGTTGCTGAGAGAAGCGATGACTTTTGCCGGCTTCAAGCCACTGCGAACCGAATGGTGGCACTTCAACCTATGCACCAGGGCAGAGGCAAGGCGCAGCTACAAAGTCATTAAATAATAATGAAGAGTACAAATCGCCCGTTGACAGGCTAAAATGCTACAATTCTTTCAACAAAGCCTCGGCAGCCAGGCACAAGTCCTCATACCACTGTTTGCCAAACCGCTTAATTAAAGGCGTTTTCAGGAATTGGTAAACATGTATGCCCAAATGCTCGCCTTTGACCACCGCATCGCGGCACACCTCCCATCGACTATAGTTCAGACCGGTCAAGCCATTGGAAAAACGCTTCTCACGAATGGGATACAATGCACAGCTAATGGGCTTGCAGAAAGAAGTTTTCCCGGACAGAAAGGCACGCTCCAGCGCACAAAGACAATTGTCGCCCTCATAACAAGTGAAGACACAATCCTTTCCGCCAACAATGCTGGTCACCAAGTCGCCGTCGCCATCGGTGTAGGCCACGCCCTGCGTATCGACGACCGCTTGGGCCGAGGCCGACAAGTCGCCCCAGACTCGCTCCAGGCACGTCTCCATCTCGCCGACTTCATCCAACGTGACAGGCGCGCCGGCATCACCTTCTACACAACAGATGCCCTTGCATTTCTCGTAGTCACAGCAAAAATACGCCGTGATAATGTCGGAGGCAAGCAAGACGTTGCCCACTTGAATGATGGGGGAAATCTTGTTTACCATGCTATCGGAGTTTTGCCTTGTTGCCTCAAATACTCATTGCAACGCGAGAAATGATGATTGCCGAACCAACCTCCGCGATTGGCACTCAAGGGGGAAGGATGAACAGATTGCAGGACCAGATGGCGACAGCTGTCAATCATTTTTTGCTTGCTGCGCGCATTGCCGCCCCAAAGCAAAAACACCAGCCCCTCGCGCCGAGTGGCCAACAAGCGGATGACCTCATCTGTAAACTGCTGCCAACCCAGGTGCGCATGGCTGTTGGCCTCGTGGGCACGAACCGTCAACGTCGCATTGAGCAACAAGACACCTTGGCGCGCCCAACGTTCCAAGTTGCCCGACATAGGGATGGGCAGGCCAAGATCGGCAACTATTTCCTTGAAAATATTCTGCAAAGATGGTGGGAAAGGCATGCCGTCTTGTACGGAGAAGCTCAATCCATGCGCCTGTCCGGGCTCATGATACGGGTCTTGCCCGATAATCACTGCCTTAACCTCGTCAAACGGGCATAAATTGAAGGCATTGAAGATCAAACGCCCTGGCGGATAGCAGGTGTGATGCGCGTATTCAAGCCTCACCGCATCGGTCAAGGCCTGAAAATAGGGCTTTTCAAACTCGTCATGCAACAGTTTTTTCCACGATTCTTCTATCTGGACATTCATGCGGATGATGTTTTTAGCTGCGAAGATACAAATTTTAGCAAAAAAAACAAGTGATTTCCCAAAATTAAAATAATTTGCACAAAAACTGGTTATATAAAATAGAAAAGGATACCAAAAAAATGAAAAAATACATATATTTCCTACTCTTGAGCTGCCTGACTTTTGCATGGTCGGCTTGTACAAACGAGAATTACGAGGCCGGCGATGGCGCGAACTCTTTTTTGAGGGCGGACTTCGGCATGGCACACACACAGAGGGCTAAACAAATCAGCTCCTTCACCACAGACGACAGCGACAATCTGGTGCTCACCCAACCCATTGACGCATCGTGGGCCGACCAAGCCGACAGCCTCTACCGCGCATTGTTTTTTTATGAGAAGGTCGGTGGCAACAAGGCAAAACCGACTTCAATCCGTCCTGTGCCCGTGCTCAACCTGCGACCAGCCGAAAGTGTGCAACAAATCAAAACAGATCCCGTGAAATTCGAAAGTTCTTGGATAAGCTCGAACAAAAGTTTTCTGAACTTGTCCATATATTTAAAGACAGGAAAAACCGACGAAATTGATGCCAAACAGGAAGTCGGAATGGTACTTGACAATGTACAAGCATCCCAAAATGGCAGAAAGCACTATTACATCACACTTCACCACGCTCAAAACGGCGTCCCGGAGTACTATTCAGCGCACACCTACCTCAGCATTCCCCTAAAAAGCCTACTCCAAAGCGGCGACTCCATCACATTGTCCGTCAACACATACGACGGCATCATCGTCAAGAGACTTGAATACTAAAAAGTCTATAAAAGCATAGAATATCGGGCAAAAATGCAAAAATTCTGTGATTTTTCTTGCCTGTTACGAAAAAAACATCTAATTTCGGACAGAATTTCAATGGTTACACCCCACAGAAACTATTAAAAACAGATAAGAAACCGCATAGTTTCAGGTGGAAGGACAAGATGTGTGCTGTTAACAATTTTACCGATTTGAACAACGAATCGTTGGTTTACAAGAGGCCATCAAGGCTGATTTCCTAAAAGCCGGACTGAATCTAGGAAGTTACCTTTTCCTCTACATTTAGCAGAAAGCATTCCATGACGCCATGAACCATCTCACGAAACATAAAAAACGAACAAAGAAGTGTTAGAAAACCAGATTGAAAAGAGTTTTGTTAAAAAACTGGCGGATGAACTGAAGTATGTCTATCGCGACGATATTCACGATAGGCAGGGGCTTGAGCGCAATTTCCGCGAGAAGTTCCAAGCCTTGAACCGTTGTCATCTGACTGATAATGAATTTGCGCGTTTGTTAGAGGAAATCACGGATGCGGATGTGTTCAATGCTTCGAAGCTGTTGCGTGAGCGCAACACGTTTATGCGCGAGGACGGCACGCCGCTTCAGTATTCGTTGGTGAACATAAAAGACTGGTGCAAAAACGATTACGAGGTCATTCTGCTTATCAATGGTTTGCCAGTCGTGCAGATTGAGTTGAAGACTTTGGATGTCAGCCCGCGACGAGGATGTGGAAAAGATTGTGGAGACCTATCAATTCCGCAAGGAAGAAACCCGTTTTTCGCGTTTGGTTTCGTTGCAGGAAATCAAGGAAAACGACTACAACCTCAATATCACTCGCTATGTGAACCTCTCGAAAGAGGAAGAACCCGTCGATCTTGAAGCCGTTGCCAAGCAGTTGAAGGAGACGGAAGCGAAAATCGAGGATTCACGCAGCAAACTCAATCTTTTCTTGAAAGAATTGGGGTTGGAGGAGATTTAACAGCGGTTCTTGGGGCTAAAAGTG
>ONQK01000155.1 GCA_900319895.1 uncultured Prevotella sp.
GTCGCTTTTCAGCCTTAGCATGACGCTTTCGGTCTCCGGGTCGCCCATGCGGCAGTTGTATTCAATGACTTGCGGGTTGTTGTCGACGTTTATGAGCCCGAAAAAGATAAATCCTTTGTAGTCGATGTTCTCGTTTTGAAGTCCCTCGATGGTCGGGCGGATGATGCGCCGCTCCACTTTCTCCATCCATTCTGGGTTGGCGAAGGGTACGGGGCTGATGCTCCCCATGCCTCCTGTGTTGAGGCCTGTGTCTCCTTCGCCGATGCGCTTGTAGTCCTTTGCCTCGGGCAGAATCTTGTAGTTCTTGCCGTCGGTGAGAACAAAAACGCTGCACTCGATGCCGCTCAAGAATTCTTCAACGACGACTTTGCTGGATGCCTGCCCGAACATGCCTGAAAGCATTTCCTTCATCTCTTTTTTCGCCTCTTCAAGGGTCGGCAAAATGAGCACGCCCTTGCCGGCGCACAGTCCGTCGGCCTTGAGCACATAGGGTGGGTTGAGGCTTTCCAGGTAATGCAGTCCTTCCTCAAGCGTGTCGGTGTTGAATGTGCGGTGCCGGGCGGTCGGAATGCCGTATTTTTCCATGAATTGTTTGGCAAAATCCTTGCTCCCTTCTAGCATCGCACCTGCTTTGGAAGGCCCGACGACCGTGATGTGGGCTGTCTGCCCGTCATTTTTGAATTCATCGTAAATGCCTTTTACCAACGGGTCTTCCGGACCCACTACCACCATGTCGATGGCCTTGTCCAGGGCAAATTTTTTGATACTCTTGATGTCGTCGGCACTGATGTTCACGTTTTCGCCCACCTGGCTGGTTCCCGCATTTCCCGGGGCGATGTAAAGTTGCTCAGTATGTCTGCTTTGTGCGATTTTCCATGCCAATGCATGTTCTCTTCCTCCGCTTCCTAATAATAAAATTTTCATGTTTGGGCTAATCAAATATCTTTTCGAGAATAAATTTTGTTTCTGAGTGCAAAGGTATAAAAAAGGTTGAAAAACACGTCAATATTTTTTCATGAAATTTGGGTGGTGGCAAAGTCTTTGTGCCAAAAACGACTGTCTTGTTGTTTTTCGG
This sequence comes from uncultured Prevotella sp., assembly GCA_900319895.1. GTDB lineage: Bacteria > Bacteroidota > Bacteroidia > Bacteroidales > Bacteroidaceae > Prevotella. The sequence goes on from ONQK01000155.1 coordinate 1,076, forward strand.
AAAAGAGGAGGTGCCTTTTGTCGTAAAGAAACCTCCTCTTATGCTGCTTATTTCAGATAGTCTTCAAAATATTGTGTGATGCGTTCATGCAAGTGCACGCTTTGGTGCCCGCGCATGTTGTGCTCTTCGCCGGGATAGACGAAAAAGTCGGGCTGGGTGCCTTGCTTGATGCATTCGGCAAGGAACGAGAGGCAGTGCTGCGGCAATACCACGGGGTCGTTGTAGCCTGTGATGATTTGCAGCTTGCCCTTGAGGTCTTTTGCTCTTGGCATGAGGCTGGTTTTCTCATAGCCCTCCGGATTGTTTTGAGGCGTGTCCATATAGCGCTCACCATACATCGCCTCGTACCATTTCCAGTCAATCACGGGGCCGCCTGCCACGCCGACCTTGAAGACATCTGGATAGTTGGTCATTAATGAGATGGTCATGAATCCGCCGAAACTCCAGCCGTGTACGCCAATTCGGCCGGTGTCCACGAATGGCTGCTTTTTCAGGTATTCAACTCCTTGCATCTGATCGAGCATCTCGATTTGTCCCAACTGTCGGAAAGTGGCCTGCTCAAAGTCGCGCCCGCGGTTTTCGCTGCCCCGGTTGTCAAGGATGAATACGATGTAGCCTTTTTGTGCCATGTAAGTCTCCCAGGAGCGGCTGTACCAATTCCATGATGCCTGTACGTTGTGGGCATGTGGACCGCCGTAGACGTAAATGACGGTCGGATAACGCCTCTCGGGAGTGAAGTCGGCCGGCTTGACCATGCGGAAGAAGAGGTCGGTCGTGCCGTCGGCAGCTTTGATTGTGCCGCTTTCAAAAATCGGGATCTTATAGCCTTTCCAAGGATTTTCCGCTGTCAGCAGCCGTCGGCGGGATTTGAGGTTGGTCTGGACAATTTCGATGTTCCTGGGCACATCTGGCTCCGAATAGTTGTCAATGACCCACTCGCCTGAGGCAGACATCATGCCGTTGTGGACCCCGCGCCCATTGTCCAGCAGTGTCCGCTTGCCGCCTTTCACATGGACTTGGAATAAATTCCTTTGTAGCGGATGGCATTCGTTGGACTCAAAAATAATGGATTTGTTCTTGGTGTTAAATCCGAGCACTTTCAGCACCACCCACTTCCCGGACGTGATCTGTTGAAGTTGTCTTCCCTTGCTGTCAAACAGGTATAGGTGGTTGTAGCCGTCTTTTTGGCTTTGCATGATGAATTTTTTGTCGTCCCAGGGCAAAAACATGATGGGATGCGAGGGTTCGACGTATTTTTCGTGGGTCTCACGATAGATTTCTCCCATTTTCTCGCCTGTCTCTGCATCGTAGCACATCAATTGACAGTCGTTTTGGTCGCGGTTAAGTTCAAACATGTATACTCTCTTTCCGTCCGGGCTCCATGAAATGTTAGTGAAATAGCGGTCGACAGGACTGCTTGTCTTGAGGTAGGTCACAGATTTTTTGTGGAGGTCGAAAATGCCCACGCTCACCTGATGGATCTTCTTGCCCGCCATGGGGTATTTGTCTGGTTCATGCAGGGCAATGGGGCTGAATATGTCTACTTGAGGATAGTCTTCAACCATGCTCTGGTCCATGCGGTAAAAAGCCAACTTGCTGCCGTCCGGGTTCCAGAAAGTGCCTTGGTGGATACCGAATTCGTTCCTGTGAACGGCTTCTCCATAGACGATGTCGCGGCTGCCGTCGGTGGTGATTTGATGCAATTGCCCTTGTACGTCGATGACAAACAGCTGGTGGTCTCTGACAAAGGCCGTGGCGCGCGAGCTCGCTTGCCAGTCGTTGGCCTTCTGCCCCGACAGGCTGTCTTGCCATACGATTTGGCGCGTCTGGAAGTTGACCAGTGTGAAGGCCTTGCCGTTGCCTACTGCCACGATGGGCTGCGTGGGATACGGGAAATTGGCGTTCAGGAGGTGTCTGACGCGTTTTTGGTCGTCGCTCTTAGCCCATAGATTGATTTCATCTAGACTAAATAGTTTGCTTTCTTTGCCGGTTTTCTTGTCGACGATGTAGCATTCCTCTACATCTTGGCGGATAAGCTGGTCGCCCCACCATGTGTAGTATTGGTTCTTGGCAACAAAATTCCGGTAGTTTCTACCTCCGAAATTCAAGTCTTCTAAAGTGAATTCTTTTTGCGCCATGGTGTTTACAGAACAAATTGCCATCCCAAGAGTCAGTAGTGCAATCCTTTTGATGTTTACAAGTTTCATTTTTTTCTTGGTTTTGTGTTTGTGAAATCTTTTTGCTTGCCTTTGGCAAATTTTTCATGCCCCTTTTGGCCGTTTTCCTCCTTTTTCGGGTTGCGGATAAATGTTTTGGGGCGTTCCAGGGAATGGAACTTGAATGAGCGGATGTCGCTTTCTTCGTTTTCCTCCTCTTGTTCCATTCGTTTCTTGAACTCACGGTTTTTCTTGAACCGGTGCTTCTCGGACATCTGTTTTTTTTCTTCCTCGCTTTTTAAAACGCCGCCTTCGCTCCTGAATTCTTTCATCTTCCCTTCAAAAAGGGCGTATTTCCTGAACTCGCATTCCAATGAGCCATTGTACAGCGGTATCTTGATCGATGGTTTCAGCCCGATTTGGTCGAAACATTCTTCTTTGTAGCTCAAAATCCACGCATCGTTGCCCGTGAACTCGTGTTTAAGGCGTTCGCCGATCATCTTGTATGTTTCCAGCAGATTGGACGTGGTGATGCGCTCGCCGTAGGGGGGGTTGGTCACCATGATGCTCTTGTTCTTGGGCTTCTGGAAGTCCTTGAAGTCGGCGTGTTCAATGGTGATGAGGTTTGAAAGGCCTGCCGCCTTGACGTTCAGGCGCGCCGTGTTGACTGCCTTGATGTCCACGTCATAACCGTAGATGTGGTGCTTGAATTCTCGTTCTGCCGACTCGTCGTTGTAGATGTCGTCGAAAAGGGCTTTGTCAAAGTCGTCCCACCTCTCGAAGGCGAATTCCTTGCGGAATACGCCGGGTGAAATGTTTTGGGCCAGCAGCGCCGCCTCGATCAGCAGTGTGCCGGAGCCGCACATGGGGTCGATGAAGTCGGTGTCGCCTTTCCAGCCCGTCATCATCACCATTCCGGCTGCCAGCACCTCGTTGAGCGGAGCCTCCATCGTCTCTTGCCGATAGCCTCTGCGGTGCAGGCTCTCGCCGCTGGAGTCGAGCGAAAGCGTGCATTTGTCCTCTGCGATGTGGATGTTCAGGCGGATGTCGGGATTGGCAACGGAGATGTTGGGGCGTTTGCCGTTTTGCTCCTTGAAGAAGTCTACAATGGCGTCTTTCACCTTGTAGGTGATGAAACGGGAATTGCGGAATTCCTCGGAATAGACAACAGCGTCGACGGAGAATGTCCGTCGCTCGTTGAGGTATTCCGTCCAGTTGATGTCTTTGCATGCTTCGTACACGTCTTCTGCAGAGCGTGCCTTGAAGTGCTTGATGGGTTTGAGGATACGGATGGCAGTATGTAACTGCATGTTGGCACGGTATAAGACCTCTTTGTCGCCTGTGAATGATACCATGCGGCGGCCTGGCACGATGTTCTGGGCGCCAATCGTCGCAAGTTCTTTGGCAAGCATTGGTTCTAGGCCCATGAATGTCTTAGCGATGATTTCAAAAGAATTTTTCATCATAAATTGTTGATATCTCTATATAACATCCTGATACATAGAAGGCTGCGCCTTCTATGGCATGTAAGTGAATATTGTTTTTTATTTTGTGGTGCAAAGTTAATGAAAATTTCGCTTAAGTGAGTGAAAATGGCGATATTTTCTTTTTCACACGACAATTTTTCGCCGCTTTTCGTCCAAAAATGGGGGAGATGAAGCGGGTTGTTGGGGCGAAAGGCGGTAAAATTACTTTTCGTAAATTGTTTGGTCGATGATGCCTGCTTGTTGGAGTGCCTCTTTACGTTCAATACAGGTGCCGCAGGTGCCGCAGTGCGCTTTTCCGCCTTTATAGCACGACCATGTGAGCGAATAGTCTATGTTCAATGCTTTGCCTTTTTGCGCTATTTCTGTCTTTGTCAGTGCCGTATAAGGTGCCAGCAGTTGCACTTTCAGGTAGGTGCCTGCCTTGCTGGCTGCGTTGAAGGCCTCGACGAACTCGTTTCTGCAGTCTGGATAGATGGCGTGGTCTCCGCCGTGGTTGGCCATCATCACGAACTTGAGTCCATTGCTTTCAGCTATCCCCGTCGCTATTGAGAGCATGATGCCGTTGCGGAACGGCACGACTGTGGATTGCATGTTCTGACTGTTGTAGCTGCCTTCGGGGATGTCTTCGGAGCCTGTGAGCAGGCTGCTCTTGAAGTATTGGCTCATGAAGCCGAGCTCGATGACGATGTGCCGGATGCCCAGTTTCTGGCAATGTAGGCGTGCAAAAGGTATTTCCCTTTGATTATGGTTGCTGCCATAATCAAAGGAAATGCCGATGGCGACGCGGTCTTTGAACTCGTACAGCATCGTTGTACTGTCCATGCCGCCGCTAAGGATGAGCACGGTGTCTTTCATCGTGCCGCAATGAGTTCTATCTCTACCAGTGCTCCTTTGGGCAGGTCTTTTACTGCAAAGGCAGAGCGTGCCGGGAACGGTGCAGAGAAGAAAGAGGCGTAAACCTCGTTGACTGCTGCGAAGTCGGCAATGTCAGCCAGAAGCACTGTTGTCTTGATGACGTTGTTCAGGTCTAGTCCTGCCTCGTTGAGAATTGCTTTTGCGTTGGTCAGCGACTGGCGTGCCTGTTCGGGTGCGCCGCCTTCAACGAAATTGCCTGTTGAGGGGTCGATGGGCAGTTGTCCTGAGACGAATACCATGTTGTTTGCTTCGATGGCTTGGCTGTATGGGCCGATTGCCGCAGGAGCTTTTTCTGTATTGATCTGTTTCATTTTGTGTAATATTTTAGGTGTTTTTTGAGTGCGTTGAGCTTAGAGTAGATGCAGCGTGCCGATGAGATAGAGTAGTCCGTAGCCCAGTAAAAGGCTGACGATTCCGACGATGATGCCCACTTTTGCCATGCTTTGCTGGTTGACCAGGTTGGTTGAGTATGCCAAAGCGTTGGGAGGCGTTGAGATGGGCAGGATCATGGCGCTGGAGGCGGAGATGGCCAGGCCTAACAGCACGGTTGGGGTGCCGCCGATGATGTCCAGTTTGTCGCCCATGGCGGCGCAGACAACGACTAGAATAGGTGTCATTAGCGCCGCAGTTGCTGAATTGCTGATGAAGTTGGACAGCAGGTAGCAGATGATTCCTGAGAGGAGAAGTACCAAAATCGGGGAGAAGTTGCCAAAAGGAATGCTGGCTACTGCGCGTTCCGCCAGTCCTGAACCGTTGAAGCCGTAGCCAAGGGCAAATCCTCCTGCCACCATCCAGATGACCGACCAGTTGATTTCTTCCAAGTCGCGACGGTTGATGACACCGGTTAGTGCAAAGACGAAGAAGGGGATTAGTGCCACGGTGTATGAATTGATTCCGGTGACTCTGTCGAGTAGCCAGAGTGCCACTGTCACGAGGAATGTTACGATTACGATATAGGTGTGTGCGCCTTTTTTCAACTCACCGTCAATGTGTAGTGTGATGTTTTTTTGTGAGAACGGGAATAGTTTTTTCAACAAAACCCAGCTGAAGAGCAGCAGGCAGACGACGAGCGGCGTCATGAACATCATCCATTGACCGAAACCCAGTCCGAGGTTCAACCCTTCCGGGTCGTTCAAGTATTTCAGCGCGATGGTGTTGGGGGGTGTGCCAATCGGTGTTCCCATGCCGCCCAGGTTGGCTGCGACGGGGATGGCTAGAGCCAGTGCGATGCGCCCTTTCCCCTCTGGTGGAAGTTGTTTGAATACTGGTGTCAGGAAGGTGAGCATCATGGCCGCTGTTGCTGTATTTGAGACGAACATGGAGAATAGCGCTGTGATGAGCAGGAAGCCCAGCAGCAGGTTCTCGCTTTTTGTCCCGAAAAGTGTCAGCAGGGATTTTGCCAGGTATGCGTCAAGGCCGGTTTTCGCGGCTGCGATGGCAAGGATGAATCCGCCGATAAACAGCATGACGGTGGGTTCGGCGAATGTTGCCATGATGGCTTTGTGGCTCAGCAATGCGCCCACTTCCTCGGTATTGCACATCCACTTGATGCCTGAATCGGAGGTGAAAAGCAGCATGATGACCATGATGGCGACGCTGGTGGCCCATGATGGTACGACTTCTAGGATCCACATTAGTGCGGCAAATACGAAGATAGCAATGATGCGCTGTTGTATGACAGTTAGCCCTTCAATCCCGAACACGGATGAGGGAGCGTTCCAAACCAGCAACGTTAAGACTGCGACGATGACCGCCTCGATTATTTTTTTGATGATTCGGTTTGGATGAAACCATTGTTCTAGACGCATGTTGTGGTATGCGTCGACAAGATGAAAGCCTTGGAATAATTTAAACATAATACTTTTTTATAATCATTTTGTGTTAGTTTTTGTGTCTGTGAATCTCCGAAGGGTTGAATTTCTTTGATTCGCGTTGCAAAGGTAGAATTTTTATAGGAATAACCGCACAAAAAAACGGAAAAAAACAGAAAGAATTTGTTTTTTTAGGTTTTAAGTGGGTCAAAACAATGTTTTTTCTACTTTTTGGAAAAAAAAAGTGGATGAGGATGATTATTCCCGGATATTTTTGTACTTTTGCTCATCAAAACATTAAAAATACCTAAACACAATGATTTCTATTAGCGAGTTTAATTTTTCCGGCAAGAAAGCCATTGTGCGTGTTGACTTCAATGTGCCGTTGGATGAAAACGGGAACATTACAGACGATACGCGTATCCGTGGTGCGCTGCCTACGTTGAAAAAGATCCTGAATGACGGTGGTGCATTGATCATGATGAGCCACATGGGGAAGCCTAAAGGCAAAGTGAATCCGAAATTGTCGCTCAAACAAATAGTAGAAGCTGTCTCGGCGCAGCTGGGCGTCGAGGTTAAGTTTGCCGAGGACAGCGGGTGTGCCCAGGCCCAGGCCCAGGCCTTGAAGGGCGGCGAGGCTCTTTTGCTGGAGAATCTCCGTTTTTATGCAGAAGAGGAGGGCAAGCCCGTTGGCGTGGAGAAGGCCGATCCGGGTTATGAAAAGGCGAAGGCTGAGATGAAAGAGAGGCAGAAGGCGTATGCAAAGGCTTTGGCCTCTTATGCCGACGTGTATGTGAATGATGCCTTCGGCACCGCCCATCGCAAGCATGCTTCAACGGCTGTTGTCGCTGACTTCTTTGACGAGGACAGTAAAATGCTGGGATTCTTGATGGAAAAAGAGGTGACGGCCATTGACAATGTGATGAAGAACGCCCAACACCCGTTCACGGCGATTATCGGCGGCTCAAAAGTGTCGTCAAAATTGGCCGTGATACAAAATTTGTTGGATAAAGTCGACAACCTCATTATTGGCGGCGGCATGGCCTATACGTTCATCAAGGCGAGAGGCGGGAAGATCGGCAATTCGCTTCATGAAGACGAACTCATTCCGGAGGCGCAGGAAATCATGGAGGCTGCCAAGGCGAAAGGTGTGAACCTCAGCATTTCTGCCTCTACGGTTGTGGGCAAGGAATTCAGCAACGATGCTGAGCAAAAAGTGGTGCCTATCGATGAGATTCCCGACGGATGGATGGGGATGGACGCGGCGCCGGAGTCTTTGGAAGAGTGGAAAGAAATCCTGCTTGACTCTAAAACAATCCTTTGGAACGGTCCGGTCGGCGTTTTTGAGTTTGAGAATTTTGCCAAGGGAACAGGGGCGATTGCTCGTTTTGTCGCTCAGGCGACACAGGAAAAAGGCGCTTATTCGCTTGTCGGTGGTGGCGACTCGGTGGCGGCTGTCAACAAGTTCGGATTGGCAGATAAAGTCTCTTACGTCTCGACCGGCGGCGGCGCGATGCTCGAGGCCATCGAAGGAAAGGTGCTGCCCGGCGTTGCTGCTATTAAAGGCTAGGCATTTCGCCGTGCCGTCCTTTTGAAGAATTTGAAGAAAAGGGCAGGTCGTTTCTGTTGCTTGTCATAATTTGAGGTGGTGGCTGAGAATCACTCGGCCGCCACCTCAAAAATTATTGATGACTTTGGATTATAATGGGCGTTTTTTCTCGGTTTCTGCTGTTTTTATGTTTAAGGTTTCTGTTGTTTTTTTATGTTTAAAACACGCTTCCGACTTGGTAGACTATTGCGGAGATGCCCCATGCCAGTCCTGTGGTGTAGAAAGCGGTGAAGAGCGCCCACTTCCACGAGCCTGTCTCGCCTTTCACGGCAGCGATTGTAGCAATACAGGGGAAGTAAAGTAAAATAAACAGCAGGAAGCTGTAGGCTGTGAGTGGCGTGATGCCGTCTGCCAGCATTTGTTGGTGTAGCCGGGCGTATTTCTTGGTGTCTTCGCTGTAGGTCTCGTCATCGGCAAAGCTCTCGTCTTCGGCATACAATACGCCCAGGGTTGATGCTACGATTTCCTTGGCTCCGGTACCCGACAAAATGGCTACGTCCAATTTCCAGTTGAAGCCCTGCGGCCTGAACAGAGGATCGACGGCTTTTCCAATGTGTCCGATGTAGCTGTCTTCCATGTTTTCAACATGAGAAATAAAATGATTTCCCTTGTCCTGGCTGTTGGCAGGCCCGAAATAGCCCAAAGCCCATACTAAAATGGATGCTACGAGGATGATGCCGCCCATTTTCTTGAGATACTGCTTGCCTTTTTCCCATGTATGGCGCACGGTGGCCTTCCAAGTGGGGAAACGATAGGGCGGCAGCTCCATGACAAACGGTGTGTCTTCGCTCTTGATCAGGTGGCTGCTGAATATCCTGCTTAGTGCCATGGCCATGAGAATGCCGATGAAATAGAGCGAAATCATGATTGTGCTGCGATATTGTGTCGCAAAAAACGTTCCTATTATCATGATGTAGATGGGCAGGCGCGCCGAACAGCTCATCATCGGGAGAATCAGGATGGTGATCAGGCGCGACCGGCGGCTCTCAATAGTCCGGGTTGCCATTATGGCAGGCACATTGCAGCCAAAGCCCATGATGAGCGGGATGAACGACTTGCCGTGCAGGCCGATTTTATGCATGAGCCTGTCCATGATGAATGCCGCGCGCGCCATGTATCCGCAGTCTTCCATGAATGAGATGAAGGTGTACAAGATCAAGATTTGCGGCAAAAATACGATGACCGAGCCGACACCGCCGATGATGCCGTCGGCTATCATGTCTTTCAACGGTCCTTCTGCCATTTGTGTGCTGACGAGCTCTTTTAGCCATTCCACGCCGCTCTCAATCCAGTCCATGGGGTATTGGCCCAGCGAAAAAGTGGCCTCGAACATGACGTAGAGCAGGAAGACGAAGATGGGAATGCCCGCATACCTGTTGGTCATCAGCGTGTCGATGACGTGGGTGAGGTGATAAGTGCTTTTTTCGCCTGTCTTGTATTCCGCCTCTTGTAATGCACCATGTATGAAGCCGTATTTTGAGTTCATGATGGCTGTCTCGCTGTCTTCTTTGGTCTCTTCCTTGATTTGGGCGGCTGCCTTGTCGCGGACTTTGATCAATTGTTGATGGTTGGGGAGGGTAGAAATCAGCTTTTCAGCATCACTGTCGTGTTCTAAAAGCTTGATGGCAAGATACCTGATGGAGTAGCGGTGGCGGATTTCCTCGTCGTTCTTCAGTTCCTCTTTTACCGCCTCGATGCCTTCTTCCACGCTGTGTCCGTGGTTGATGTGAATGTGGCGGAAGTCGGGGCGTGCGTCTTCTGTGCCTTCGTAAAGCTCGATGATGATGTCGAGGAGTTCCTCGATGCCTCTGCCCGATGTGAATACGGTGGGAATCATCGGGACGCCGAACAGCACGCTGAGCTTTTTATAGTCGATGTAATCGCCGCGTTTCTCGGTCTCGTCGTACATGTTGAGCGCACAGACCATGCGCAGGTGCATGTCGATGAGTTGTGTCGTCAGGTACAAGTTGCGCTCGAGGTTGCTGGTGTCGATGACGTTGATGACCACGTCGGGCGTTTTTTCGATAATCTGCCTTCGTACATACAGCTCTTCCGGGCTGTATGCCGAGAGTGAGTAGGTGCCTGGCAGGTCGACGAGGTTGAAGGTGTAGCCTTTGTGGGCCACTCGTCCTTCTTTTGCTTCCACGGTCACGCCGCTGTAGTTGCCCACCCGCTCGTGTGCGCCGGAGGCGAGGTTGAAGAATGAAGTCTTGCCGCAGTTGGGGTTGCCAATGAGTGCCACATTGATGATCTTGTGCTTTTGCATCGCCTTGTCAAAAAGGTTTTGCTCATCTTCGATGGACCGGGTGTCCATGTCGCCTCCCAAAGAAACGTTGGCGACGGATTTTGGGCTGTCTGCCGCGTTCGACACAACCTCTATCATCGAGGCCTCATCGTTCCGCAGCGACACTTCATAGCCCATGATGCGGTATTTTATGGGGTCTTGAAGCGGCGCATGCAACAACACTTCAACAGTTTGTCCGTTGATGAACCCCATTTCGATGATTCTCTTCCTGAATCCGCCGTGCCCGAGCACTTTGGTTATTACAGCGCGTTCACCGATGTGCAAATCAGATAATCTCATGTGGAAAACTTTGTAATTTTCGGCAAAATTACAATATTTTTTTATGATTGTGCGGCTTCCTTGGGCTGTTTTGTTGAAAAATACCTAGAAAGGGGGATGGTATGGGAGGAATTGTCAGCGGCAATCATGATTTTTAATGGTTTTACCATCCTCTTGTCCTCTTCTTCCTTTATTGGATGAATGTTGTAATTGCCTGTGAATCAGATGTTAAAGTATTGTTCTAGCTCTTTTTCTGCGCTTTGGCCCTGGTTGTTTAGGTCTTTGACTATTTTGCCGTTTTCAAGTAAGATGATGCGCTGGCTGATGTCAATGGTGTGTTGTAGGTTATGGCTGCTGATGAAAACAGTGGCTTCATTTTGTCGTTGGTAGTCAACGAGCATTTGTTTTAGCCTGTTCTGGCTTGATGGGTCGAGGAAGTTGAAAGGCTCGTCCAATACCAATAGTTTAGGCCTGCCCATCATGGCGGCGGCGATGCCCATTTTTTGCCGGTTGCCGGCCGAGAGGTTGCGGATGAGTTTTTTTTCGTCCAGTATGTCGTCATGGGTGAAGGTCTTGATTTGTTCGAGGAATTCACCGACTTCTTCTTTGTTCATCTGGTTGATCTTGCCGATGAACTCGAAAAACTCTTTGGGGGTGAGGAAGTCTATGAGAAAAGAGTCGTCGAGGTAGGCACCCGTGAATTTCTTCCACTCCTCGGTTTTAAAGGGGTCGATGCGGCTTTGCCCTTGTATTAGCTCGATGGTTCCGCTATCGGACTTGATGAGGTTGAGCAATGATTTGAAAAAAGTGGTTTTACCGGCTCCGTTATTACCAACGAAGCCGGTAATTTCTTGATGGTTTAGGTTCAGTTCATCAATTTTCAGTACGGTTTTCCCACCGTAGCTTTTGCTTAGGTTTGAGATGTTGACCTGCATATGAGTTTTTTATGTGTAATTGTCGATTGTCCAGGCTATTTGAAGAATGTCCTGACCTCTTCTTTTGCTTTAATCCAGTTGGTGTCCATGGAGAACTGTGTGATGAACCGGTCATTGTAATAACTCGTCACGAGTTTCGTGTCAGGGTCGTGGAACAGCGGGTTGTGCGCCGCTGCCATTTTGAATAGTTCCATGATATGCGTTCTCTCTTTTTGCCTCTTTGCGTTTTTGAGGCAGTGCAGGTAGTAATTGATATAATCATAGAGTGCGTATGCTTGTTCATCGAGCACCAGGACGGAGCTGTCGGGCATGACTTCCGAGGCTTTTTCTGCCATGTAGTTGAGCACGTCTACTTTGAACATGGCAATTTTTCTGGTCGAAAGGTCTTTTTTCTTGTCATTCATCACGTTTTTAGATAGTCTGAGGACTTCCTTGTAGACTTCTTGTGCCAGTGCAGTTTGTGTGAAGACACTTATTAGTGCGATAAAGATGATTTTTCTCATAACTTTGTTGTTTAACATCCGATTGAATATATAACGTGTTCTTTTTCTGTTTATTGTTTGCTGATGCGATTTTGGTTTTTGTTGATGAAGTCCTTCCACCCCTTGAAGCTTTTCGTGCTCTCGGGTCGTCCCATTTGCAGGTAATGGCAGTAGGCGGCGGCGAGCGCGTCGGTGGCATCCATGAATTTGGGCATGTCTTTGTCGCTGATGTTGAGCAGGCGTTGCAGCATCCCGGCTACTTGTTCCTTGCAGGCTCTTCCGTTGCCGGTGATGGCCATCTTGATTTTTAATGGCGCATATTCGTGGATGGGGACGTCGTGATGGATGGCGGCGGCGATGGCCACGCCTTGGGCACGGCCCAGCTTGAGCATCGACTGCACGTTCTTGCCGAAGAAAGGGGCTTCGATGGCGAGCTCGTCGGGCAGGTATTCGTCTATGATGCCGGTGACCCGGTCGAAAATCTTGCCGAGCCTCAGGTACATGTCTTCCTCTTTGCGCATGTCGATGATGCCCATGGCAATCATTGATGCTTTATTGCCGACGACTTTGATGACGCCGTATCCCATGACGTTGGTGCCGGGGTCGATGCCCAATATGATCTTTTCCGCTTCGCTTCTCATCTTTCCATGTAAGGATTGTATTTGAGCTCATTGCCAATGGTCGTCCGGTTGCCGTGTCCAGGCAGGACGGTGGTCGCGTCGGGCAGTTGGGCCAAAATCTTGAGGCTTTGGATGATTTGCATCATGCTGCCGCCGGAGAAGTCGGTGCGTCCGATGGAGCGTTCAAAAAGAGTGTCGCCGGTGAATAAAACTCCTTCAGCCTCGTGATAGAAACAAACGCCGCCTGGCGAGTGGCCGGGTGTGTGGATGACTTTCAGCGCCTGGTTGCCCACGGCAATTGTCTCTTTGTCTTTGAGCAGGTGTCCGACGGGAGGCTGCTCGTAATTGAGTTGAATGCCATAGAGGGCTTCGGCTTGCCGGGGAATGTTTTTGTACAGGTTCTGGTCTTCTGCTGCGATTTGGGGCAGTAGCCCGAAGGTTTGGTGCAGGAAGTAGTTGCCGAAGTTGTGGTCCAGGTGGGCATGTGTGACGAGCAGGTGCTTTGGGGTCAGTTGTTCGTCCTGGATGTATCTTTGTATGGCTGTTTGCTCTTGTTCGTAAAACGCGCCGCAGTCGATGATGGCACATTCTTTGCTCTCGTCACTTACCACATAGCAGTTTTCTTGCAGCATGTTGCAAACAAATCTTTCAATTTTTATCATAATGGGAGGTAAATTAATGACTTTTCTTTGAACCATTCTTCGTCAAACCAAGTGTTGAGCGGTGTTGTCTCTGCAATTTTGCGGAATGTGTGGATTTCGCCGTCCACATTTCCGCCTTTGAGGCACAAAATTCCGTTTTCGATGGCATTGATGTTCTCCTTGGATATGTTCTTGCGTATGAGTCTCACCAAGTCGGGCAGTGGCATGACGGCGCGGCTGACGACGAAGTGGAACTTTCCCTTTTCGTCTTCACCGCGCAGGTGTTTGATTGTCGTGTTCTTGAGGCCGATGGCTTTGGCTACCTCGGTGGCGACCAAAATTTTTTTCCCGGTGCCGTCGATGAGTGTAAAATGGCTTTCCGGAAACAGGATGGCGAGCGGTATGCCCGGGAAGCCGCCGCCGGTGCCGAGGTCAAGGATGGTGGTGCCTTGCTTGAATTTGATGGCCTTGGCGATGGCCAGTGAGTGGAGGACGTGGTGCTCGTACAGGTTTTCGATGTCTTTTCGTGAAATGACATTAATCCTTTGGTTCCATTCTGCATACAAGGGATACAGCATGTCAAATTGTTGCCGCTGTGTCTCGTTGATCTCGGGAAAGTATTTTGTGATGATGTCAACCATGGTTTTTCTTGATTTACTTTTTAAGAATATCCCGCAGGTCGTCATAGTCGATTTCTATTCTGATCTCTCCGGCGGCGTGCGGCGCGATTTCACTGTCGCAATAGATGAATGTAATGTTGTTCTTGTTCAGTATGAAGTTCTCGGGTGCATATACATTGGCATCTGCGAAGACGAACTCTTTTTCTTGTAGCTCTGCCAGTGTTTTGCAGTTGAATTTCCTCGTCATTTCTTTGACTATCAGCTCATGAAGTTGCTTTTCATGGTTTTCGATGAAGAGGTCGCCGAGCGTGACGATTTTTCGCTCGTTGACGTCGATGTTCCGTGCCAAGGTGTGGCTGATGCCGTGTGCACCGCCCGCAAAATAGTAGATGTCTGCCAGGTAGGTGACAATGTCTTCCCGCCCGTTTTTTGTTGTGGTGTTGATTTCCATGGCATAGTTGAGGCCTGGAGAGTCGGGCTCTTCTTCCAGGATGACGCCATAGTCTGTCTTGTAATCGTTGAAAAAACAGGTCACAAAGCTGTCGAGCACTTGTTTGACATCGAGTTTTTGAGCTGTTGTCGCCAATTCAGGGTTGATGATGCCCGAGTGTAATATCAGATGGTTGATCTCATCGGCTTTCTCGCCTTTAGCATATTGAAAATTCAGCTTGAGGTGGCAGGATGGATATTCCTTGCCTTTGATGAGATGATAGGTGGAGTCGATGACGATGCTGTCGAACTCAATGCCTTTGGCCTTGGCTGTTTTTTCCTGGCTCCCGCAGGCTATGAAGGCTAAAGCCACTAGTGAGAGGAGGTATAATGGAGTTATTTTTTTCATTTTCTACGCATTTTTAATGCTTTTTGTGCAAATGTACTATTATTTTTTGAAATTCCAAACTTGTGGGGGCTGTAAATCGGGTCGGCGGGTTGTTTTTCCTATTTTCCGACAGGTTTCTTAAAGCCTATGGCGCACGGTTGAGCATGTCCTTGACTTCTTCCAGCGAGCCGTCGTGAGGAGCCGGCGCAATGCCCAGCAGATGGCAGACCAGAGGGTAGATGCTGACGTTGTTGAAGTGTTTTTTCTTGATGTGCTTGAAACTAGGCCCCATGGCGCGGAAAATGGCTTGCATGTCCGAATAAGACGGGTCGTAGCCGTGCATGCCTCCGGGAGTCACTTCCTCGTCGCAGAAAATCCAGCCCAACTCAGGCAAGACGACGATGTCGCCAATGTTCGGGTTGTTTTTGTAATGTAGGAAATCGGGCACATCGGCCCTGTGCCAGACATCAATGTGGTCGATGGTCTTGAGGGATTGGTAGATGGAGTCGGCAAATCCCGTCTTGGCATAGATGTTGGCGGGCATGTTGCCCTCGATTTGCTCAACCCATTCTTTCTTCAGATGTTTCATTACCTCAATTTTTCGTTCAGGGACCAGCTGGGTCATGCCGTGGTCGGAAAGTA
Source organism: uncultured Prevotella sp. (assembly GCA_900319895.1). GTDB lineage: Bacteria > Bacteroidota > Bacteroidia > Bacteroidales > Bacteroidaceae > Prevotella. The sequence goes on from ONQK01000155.1 coordinate 16,374, forward strand.
CGATGAAATCGACTTTTGGGGCGACGGGGAGTGCTTGGATCTTGTGCCAAAGCACACCCAGCAGCGAGTCGGTCTGCTCGACGGCTTTTCGTGTGTTCTTGTGTTGAGGGCCGTAGTTGTGGCCGCTTTTGTCGGGCTCTTCAAGATACGCCATGAGCAGCCGCGGGCGCCGCGCGGGACTCTTTTTCAGCTGTCGGACAATGCCGTTGATGCGCTCTTCGTAGGTCAGGCGCGGTTTCTTGTCGTATTCATGGTACAGCTCTGGCGACTTCCCCTGGATCTTGACGTCGGAGCCTGGCCAATAGAAAATGGCGGTTTTGATGCCTTGCTTTTGGGCAGTGAGCCAAATGGGTTCGCCGCCATAGTGTACCGGGTTGTATTTTTCTTCAGGTGTGCCGAGCGAGAAAGTCTTCCCGGTTGAACGATTGAGAAAGCTGTTGCCGATAATACCGTGATGCTCGGGATGAAGTCCTGTCGCCAGTGTGTAATGGTTGGGGAAAGTTTTGGACGGGAAGGCGGGGATCAGTCCCGATGCCGCGCCGTTTTTCTCCATGAAGTCCAAAAACGGCGTGTCGTACCATTGGGGATAGTCCCACCTGCAGCCGTCGAGTGAGATGAGCACCACGATGTTTTCGTCCTTTTCTTGCGCCTGTGAAAAGCTGCCGGCCAGCAGTAAAATGACAAGTAGGCATTGTTTCATGTTCATTTGTAATGAATTGGGTTTTGAAGATTATTCGTGATGATAGGGCTCATTTTTGATGATGGTGTTTGCCCTGTAAAGCTGTTCCATGAAAATCAGGCGGACGAGTTGATGTGAAAACGTCATTTTGGAGAGCGATATTTTTTCGTTGGCGCGCCTCCTCACCTCTTCCGAAAATCCGTATGGGCCTCCGATGACGAAGACAAGCCTTTTGGCAGCATGCTGTTTCTGGATCAGCCATTTGGCGAACTCGACGCTTCGGTGTTCCGTCCCGTGCTCATCGAGCAGGACGACGGTGTCGCTGGTGTTCAAGCGGTTTAAGATAAGCTCGCCCTCCAACTTTTTTTGTTGGTTTTCTGAGAGGCTGCGTGTGTTTTTTAGGTCTGGGATAATGGTCAACTCGAAAGGTGCATAGTGCTTGATTCTTCTCAGGTATTCGTCGATTCCTGCCGCCAAGTGCGCATCAGTCGTCTTTCCGATGAGAATAAGTTCTGTCTTCATGTGCTTGCTTTGTGAACGCCCGAAGTGCTCTTATTTTCCTTTTTGATACTCGTCTTTTCGCTTAGGGTTCATGGGGAACCAGCCTTTTTCAACCCGTTTTTTTTGTGCAAACAGCTCGCCGATGGACCAAAGCAGGCTGGCGCCGATGACACCGAGGATGGAGGAGGCCATTACGTTTTCGATGACCAAGGCCGTCATTATCGTTGCAATACCCAGGAGCAGCAATACCCACCAATGGCGGGTGCCGGTGTGGTACTCCATCTTGATGACCAGCGGATGGAACAAGCCGATGATCAAAAAAGTGCTGACAGCGATAATGATGCCGGTAAAATGGAATGTCATAAGTCTTTTCTGTTTTTTGATTGGGCAAAGATAGGCAAAATAATCGAGAATTTGTAATTTCCATAAAAGTAATTTTCTCAAAAGCCTTGCTTTTGCTTCAAATTCGGCCCAAACACGGCGGCGGGCCGTTCCGAATCCGATTTGGCCGTGAAAAAACGTGGGTTTTATTTTGTTCTGCTGCTGTTTTTTGCTTACCTTTGCAAGGTTTTAAGGAAATAATTCTCGAGATAAAGACAGAAAATGTATGAAAATCATCAAATGGGGAGTCATCGGTTGCGACGAGCCTGCGGCGCGCCTGTGCCAGGAGGTGTTGTCCCGTGTCCCGGGCTCCGAGGTCGTCGCGGTCATGTGCCGCAGTCTTTCCCGGGCGCAGGAATATGCTGGGCGCCTTCTTTTGAGTCGTTATTATGACGATGCGCAGGAACTGATTGACGATACAGAGGTCAATGCAGTCTACGTCCCCACGCCGTCTTCCACGCATGCCACGTTTGCGGTCATGTCCATGCTGGCGGGCAAGCCGGTTTGTGTGACGACACCGCTGGCTGCCAGTTATGACGACTGTGTGCGTATTAACCGGGTGAGCGAACAGACGGGGGTGCCTTGTTTCGTGACTTATTACAAACGGCATTTGCCTTATTTCCAGAGGGTAAAAGAACTGTTGGCGCAGCATTTGGGCCAAATTTTGAACATACAGCTTCGTCTTGGTGTCGATATGAAGGCGGATGGCGGCGGTTTGTATGATTTTCTGCCCCATCAGTTGGATATTTTGCAGGTATTGTTCGGAGTGATCACTCATGTGCATGGATTTAGCGAGAGGTGCGCTGGACTTGATGCCGTGAGTGCTTGTTTCAAGTTTGAAGGCGGCGCCTTGGGGAGTGGCTCCTGGACTTTTTCAGGCGACCATTTGCCCGCGGACGATTGTGTTGAGGTGACCGGAACCGCAGGCAAGCTCGTCTTTTCGGTTTTTGGCAACATGCCTATTCAACTGACGACTCCAAGGGGTGTTGAAGAGGTCGCCGTTCCTCTGCCCAGCCATGAAATGATGCCGATGATGCGCGCTGTGGTCGAGGACCTGCAAGGATTCAACATCTGCAATAGCCGGAGTGTATCGGCAACGCCTGTAAACTGGGTCATTGACCGAATTTTAAATTGAATGTTGA
>ONQK01000118.1 GCA_900319895.1 uncultured Prevotella sp.
AAGAAAGTGGTGCGCAAATAAAATGACAGCTTTCAAATTTTGAACATAGAGAGGAGGCCGCTCCATGAGGCGGCTCCTCTCATTTTTTATTCCTCACAAGCATGTTTTTATTCTTTTGCAAACATGTTTTTATTTCTTTCAAGCATGTTTTTTATTTTTCGATAAACTCACTTTTTTATACCTTGACGAGCATACTTTTATTGTTTTACAAGCATTTATAGAATCTAAAAAAATGACAAAAACATGCTAGATGGTCGTTTTTTTAGCAAAAACACGGAATTTTATTATAAAAATTAGTTTTTTTTGAAAAAAAATGCCAAATCGTTTGTGTCTTTGTAGAAAATAAACTATTTTTGTAGGGCGCAAGAAACGATTTTGACGTTTCTCCCATTGTTTATATAGGGGGGATGTTGGATGAAGTTTCTATTCCGGAATAAAAAATAAAAAGTTAGTAATCAGGTATAACCTTGTAAAATTTATTAAGTAAAATTAATTAACATGAAGAAGTTATTTATGTCTGTTGTGGCATACATTCTAGTATGCTGTGGTGTTTCTGCTGCACCTATCGACGAGTCAAAGGCGTTGAAGATCGCAGGTGAATTTTTTGCTAAAAAGGCCAGCTCTGGCGCCTCCTCAATGAGGGTTTGCCATAAAGTGTCTGGGGCAGAAACAAAAGAAAAAGTTGTTGAAAAAAACAATCTTTTCTATGTTATTAACAGAGGTGATGACAAGGGTTATGTCATCATTGCTGGTGATGACCGTGTGCCAAGCATTTTGGCTTATTCTGACAAAGGGGTCTTCACGAAGGAGTCTCTCCAGTACAACCATTCGTTGGGATGGATACTGGAGCAATATGAGGTGCAGATCCAATGGGCAATAGAGAATTTGCCCGACCGTCCCAGTAAGAAAACGATGCGTAAGGTGAGAGACGAGGACATCATTATACGTCCGTTGTTGGAGTTTGACAATGACCGTGCTACCCGTTTGCGTACGCCAATTTCCTGGGGTCAGGAGTTACCCTTTAATGCTTTCACGCCTATTTTCCGTGACCCACAGTGGGGAGGATTCCCGGTAAGAACAGCGGCAGGTTGTGTGGCAACAGCCATAGCAACGGTAATGCGTTGGCATAAGTGGCCTGAGAAGCCGGTTGGCAGCGTCCGCTACATGTGGAATGGGAATGAATTGTCTTTAGATTGGGATGGTGACGGCCCTGAAAATGCACCATACGATTGGACACAGATGCCGGCGGGCATCACGGCTCGTGGCATCAACCGTGAGACCAATGCAGAGGTTACTGATGTCCAGGCAAACAATATCGGTCGTTTGTTGCGTGACGTAGGCTATGCCGTAAATATGAACTATGGCCCTGTCAACGGCCGCGGCAGTGGTGCTGAAGTTGCCAATTGGACAGTACCGGCTGTCCAGAATTTTGGATACACAGAAGGCATTGAGAGAATACAGCGTGCTTTTTATGCCCCTGAGGACTGGTGGAATGAAATCAATGGTGAATTATCGGACAACGGCCCTATCGTATATGTAGGCTTTTCCCGTTTTGGCAGTGGACACTGCTTTGTCATTGACGGCATAGCCAACGGTAATTTTGTGCATGTTGACTGGGGTTGGAATGGAATGTCTAATGGCTGGTTCCAGCTAGATGTTCTTAACCCAGAGAATCAAGGGGTTGGCGGCGGCGTCGGAGGCTACGGCTTGAGGCAGCACATGATTCGTAATATGAGGCCTAACAGGAATAATAATAACGATAATGTGAACCCAGAACCAGTAGTGGAAAATGGCGAGAACCTGTATGTACAAGGTACAAATCCTTTGCGTGAAGTCTTTAAAGCTAATGATCAGGAGATAACCGTATCATTGGGCAACCGCAATCGCGAGGCAGACTTTAACGGTCAGTTGGCGCTTTACATCCAGCGCGACGGCGATGCGCAACCGACGTTGGCGGCGACGCTGAACACAGTGCTTGAGGCAAATGCTCGCAGAGAAGTGACTTTCCGCGCAAATCTTGCAGAGCGTGAAACTGGTGTCTATCTGTTGACCGTAGGCTATGCTCGCGACAATGACTACCAGATGATGGATCGACTGGCAGGAAGAATTAGAATCGTGGAGAACAACAATCCTAATCCAGGCGTAAATCCGAATGTGGATCGCGATAACTTGGCATTTGCCTTGTCTGTTCCTACTTATGTAAACGTAGAGTTGGCAGCTGGCGAAAATTCCAAGATAGAGCTTGGTATCAGAAATGCAGGTAATTTGAAATATGAAGATGACTTGAACCTGTACGCCCTGCCTTCCAATCGCACTAACATGGCCTATGCAACATTGATTTCTTCTGGTCATGTGAATTTGATTGAGAACCAGACGGCAACGATTACTTTCTACACCAATGACGCATTCAACGCACTGAGTGAAGGTACCTACAACCTCATTCTTAAATATAACAAGAATAATGTAAGCCAAGAAATGCTCATTACCAATAGCAACAGAAATCGTATCGGTGCGATGACGATCCTCAAAAAAGAACTTCCCGCATCAGCCGGCGACGTCTCGTTCCATACTGCATACTTGTATCAGAATAATCAGCGCGTAGGTTCTGATTATGCTACGGTCAACAAATATGGCAGCAACGACATCACCGTACGCTACTATCTCTATTCCAAAAAAGGATTCAACGGTAAGGTGAAAGCCTTTGTCGCTAACAGTTACTATGGGACGTCGGCTTACCGCTCTGCAATGGAAAAAACGATTGACGTGCGCGTCGAAGCAGGTAAATACGCCTATATGGACGTGACTTATCCAACTTCCGATTTCAGCGCTTACACCTATTATCTCAAATTGGCAGCCCAGACAGGCAATGCAAATGCTTGGGAAACCGACGAGGAAAGTGTTCCTTTCTATGTGAGCTACAGAAATTACTATTATTATGCCAATGACAGTGGAGCAGGAACTGGCAACAATAGCTTCCTGTGGGGACCGACATTCATCGTTGATGAGACAAATGACAACTCCAAGTACCTCTACCAGTCAGTGGGCAACGACATCGAAATATGGATTGACGTGAGCAACGTTACCGGTATCGATGAAATCAATGCCGACAGACAAGGCAAAACAGCTACTTTCAACCTCAACGGTCAGCGAGTAGGTGAAAACTACAGAGGTCTTGTCATTGAAAATGGCAAAAAAGTGATTAGAAAATAGGTTCTTTCTTTCTAATAGTATTCAAGGAGGGGGCAGCTGTGGAAGTTGCGCCCTCTTTTGGTATGTATTTTGCCGTTTTGGGGGACTTTATGTGCTATTCCCCCGGGCCAGAGGGCAAAAGCTGCGTTGCAATTGTGGGGTTGGCGCATTTCAGCAAAACTTCTTTCAGCAAAACTTTGCCTGGATGGTAAACCGCCAAGCTATATTGGCTTATGGCAGCACAAAAGATGGGCTTATGGCAGCACGATAAGTGCCATTCATGTCCCTCGGCTTTCCAGTCGCCTTTTTTATATGTAAGTGAAACACTTTCAACGATCAATCTTTTGACGGTATACCATAATAAATAAAATAATAATGGAACATTTGGAGAAAAACACATGATAGGCAAGAAGTTGGCTTTTGGCAAGAAGCAGGCCGGTGTATTGGAATTCATGGGGCTGACAGGGTTGAAAAACTGCGATGCTGATTTGAAGTTGCAGGAAATCCATCACAGTAAGATAAAAATGGTTTGAGCCACATATTCATTTTTAGAAAAAAGACCTGATTTTTTTAATGAGGGGAAATTTGATTGATTTTGTATTAAGAAAGAGAATTTTTTGCATAAAAAATCTTTTTTTAAATAAAAAAGTGGCAAAAAAGTTTTGATATGAAAAAAAAAACTATAATTTTGCAGTGAGGTTATTGAAAAACGGTGCCTCAAACTAGTATTATTATTAACATTTTAACAATTTAAGTTTTTTTAACAAATGAAAAACATTTTTACTACTGTCTTGGCATACTTGTTTGTATGCTGTGGGGCATTTGCTGCTCCTGTAGACAAGGCCAGCGCTCTGAAACTGGCTGGTGAGTTTTTTGCGAAGCATCCTGCAATGAAAGGATCTTCATCGTTGAAAGTTGCCTACAAGTCTGCACGGCATTCAGCTGGAGCGACTGAAAGCAATTTACTCTATGTGGTCAACCGTGGTGAAGACAATGGCTATGTAATTGTTTCAGGTGACGACCGCGTGATGCCAATCTTGGCATTTGCAGATAATGGTACGTTGGCGGAAGACCGCATGATGCAAAACCCAGGTGTAAAATGGATGATTGAAGAGTATGAAAGACAGATTAGCTGGGCAATTGAACACATGGCCGACCGTCCTGCTAAAATGACGGCTCGTAAAACGTCAGCTTATGAGATTGAAATCAATCCGTTGCTGGAGTATGACAACGACCGCGTGACCCGTCTTCCCCAATCTATCAGTTGGGGACAGGACTGGCCATTCAATGCCTATGCTCCAAGCATTCGCTACACAAACGGTACAACAGCAAAAACAGTGGCTGGTTGTGTGGCAACAGGTATTGCTACTGTTATGCGTTGGCACAAGTGGCCAAACAAGGCCGTTGGCAGCACGACTTACAACTGGAATGGCAATGCCATGTCATTGAACTGGGATGGCAATGGCTCTGAAAATGCTGCTTATGACTGGTCTAACATGCCGGCAGCGGTTACCTCTGGCGGTGTGAACCGTGCGACAGGCCGCCGTTGTACAGACGTTGAGGCTGACAATATCGGACGCTTGTTGCGCGATGTTGGCTATGCCGTAAGAATGGACTATGGTACTGCCAGCCAAGGCGGTTCAGGTACACAGGTTTCTTATTGGCCTGCTCCGGCTGTCCGCAATTTTGGATATAGAAATGGCGTTAGAATGTTGTACAGAGCTAATTATACAACTGCAAACTGGTTGCGCGAAGTTCGTGCAGAAATGAATGACAACGGACCAGTCATTTATGCAGGTTTCACTCCCCAAGGTACTGGTGGTCACTGCTTCGTGCTGGACGGCTGGGCAACTAATGGCTATGTACACGTTGACTGGGGCTGGAACCGTATGGAAAATGGATGGTATTTGTTAGATGTTCTTGAACCAGGCCAGCAGGGAATCGGTGGTCATAACGCTGGTTACAGCAGAAGCCAGCAGATGGTTCGCAACTTTATTCCCGAAAGACCTGTTAATCCGGATCCACAACCACAACCAGCCGTTGAAAACGGTTCAAATCTTTACATCAGTTCTGCTGTTTCAAATCAGCAAGTATACTTGGAAAATGCCCAGAGCATAAAGGTAAGACTGGGTAACCGTAACACTCAGGCAGCTTATAATGGTCAACTCGCTTTGGCTATCTACAAGGCTGGCGAAACAAATGCATCCATCATTGCAACTGTAAATGCACAGATTGCGGCAAATACAGCTTCTAAGGAAATTACTTTCACGGCAAATCTTGCTGAGCGCACGGCAGGTACATATAACCTTGTTGTAGCTTATCCCAATGGAAACAACTATCAGGTGATCAACTCTGTTGCAGGTAGCATTATCCTTTCTGAAAGACCAGCTCCTCAGCCAGACCCAGTTGTGGCAGGCTACCAACTTTATGTAACGAATACTACAAACGTAACAACGACTGTAGCTACTTCTACTAAGGTTTCTGTAAGCGTAAGAAACGCGGGCAACGTAGACTATAGCGACAACCTCTACCTCTACGCGTTGCCTTCAACAACAACAAGCTTGTCTAATGCAACGGTCATCTCTTCTGGTAAAGGCACTGTGGCAGCAGGAAGGTCTGTTACTTTCGCATTCTATACCAATTCTACCTTTAACCAGTTGGCTGCAGGCAGCTACAGACTCATCCTTGCACACATGAAGGACGGTGCTCGCACGACAGTTACCCTAGAAAATCAAAATACTTACTATCTTGGTACAATGACCATCAATGCCAATACTCCTGCAAGAGAAAATGGCGATGTACAGCTCTATACCGCTTATTTCTATCAGAATGGCAAGGAACTGGGGTCTGACTATGCAAAAGTCAGCAAATACAGCAGCAGCAATGTAACCGTTCGCCACTACTTGTATTCTAAGAATGGCTTCCAGGGCGACGTCCGTGCATTCGTAACAAGCAGCAGCAGCTCAGAAAGCGCTTTGAACTCTTCATTGGAAGTTACCAAGCAGATTGAAATCCAGGCAGGCCAATATGTTTATTTCGACGTAACATATCCTAACTACTATTTCTACAACTCCAACTATTATGTGAAGTTGGCTTCTAAGGAAACTGGCAAAGACTGGATTTATGGTAAAGAGAATGTTCCTTTCAGCGTAACATCTAGCTACAATGAATACAAGAACGATGGCCAGGCCTATGAAGGCATCAGCTGGGGTCCTGTATATGATGTGAAAGACAATGCTAACGGACAGGGCATTGGCAATGATGTCGACGGTGCAGAAGACAATGCTGTAACTGCAATCGAAAAGGTTGAGGCAAAGGCTAAGTCGACTGAAATGTTCAACCTCAATGGCCAGCGCGTAGGCGAGAGCTACAAAGGCGTTGTGATCAAAGACGGAAAGAAAACTGTTAAATAATCGCTGTAATCAGCATTTTTTGACAGTCTGAATAAGACAGGGAGAGGCGAAAAAACATTTTCGCCTCTCTTTTTTACGCCAAAACACTTATAACAAGCCGGATACGATGGAATAGGACAAGACGCCCAAACATAAAAAAACAAAAAAATGGCGCATTCTTAATATTTTTTTGTAACTTTGCACCTGTGAAAATAGAAAAGGTTCTTGCAGCCCTTGAACGTTTCGCGCCTTTGCCATTGCAGGAAGACTATGACAATGCCGGCCTGCAAATCGGATTAACAGAGGCGGAAGTTTCAGGGGCATTATTGTGTCTGGATGTCACGGAGGCTGTAATTGATGAGGCTCTGCAAAAAAACTGCAACCTCATTGTCTCACACCATCCGCTGTTATTCCGTGCATTGAAGCAGATTAGCGATAAGACGCAGGTGCAACGAGTGATTATAAAAGCAATTAGGGAAAATATTGCCATCATATCGATGCACACGAATCTGGATAATGTCCGGGACGGTGTTAATGCCAAGATAGCCGAGAAATTGAGGCTGGACGACTGCCAACTGTTAGGCAAGCAGCGTATGGTAGATGGTATCGACGGCGCCTCGGGCATTGTGGGCAACCTTCCGCAGCCAGTGGAGGCGCCGGAGTTCATTGATTTGCTCAAAGAGGCCTTTGCAGTACCGTTTGTTCAAGCCAATGCACTATTGGAACGTAAGGTCAGTAGAGTGGCGGTTTGTGGCGGCGCAGGGGCGTTTTTGCTTGACGATGCCTTGATGGCAGGCGCTGACGCCTTTGTGACGGGCGAAATGCGCTATCATGAGTTTTTTGGACATGACCAACAGCTGCAAATTGCAGTCATCGGGCATTATGAGAGTGAGCAGTTTACGCCCGAAATTTTCAAGCGGGTACTAGAGGATGCTTGTCCACAACTTCGCTGCCTCATCTCATCGACCAACACCAATCCGATTGTTTATCGGTAAATAGAGGGAATTACATTTTTTAATAGATACAAATATGGCGAAAAAAGAAATGAAGGAAATGACGGTAGAGGAAAAGCTGAAGTCCCTCTATCAGTTGCAGATAGCTTTGTCGGGAATTGACGAAAAACGTGCATTGCGTGGCGAATTGCCACTCGAAGTACAAGACTTGGAAGATGAAATAGAAGGTTTGACGCTTCGTGTGGAGAAAATCAAGCATGAAATTCAGGAATTCAAGGATGCCGTGGTACAGAAAAAAGGTGAAATCGCCAATGCAGAAAGCAGTCTGACCCGTTATCAGCAGCAATTGAATGATGTGAAGAACAACCGTGAATATGATACGTTGACCAAGGAAATTGAATATCAGACCCTGGAAATCGAGCTGTGCAACAAGAAAATCCGTGAGGCCGATCTCCGCATTCAGGAGCGCACAGAAGACCTGGAACGCAACGAAGCCCTGATGGTGGAGCGTAAAGGCGATTTGGAGGACAAGAAGAATGAGCTTGGTGAAATCATGGACGAGACTCGTGCAGAAGAGGAAAAATTGCGGAATGAGGCTTCTGAGCTTGAAACTAAAATCGAGACACGTCTGCTCACCAGTTTTAAACGTATCCGAAAAAATGCGCGCAACGGCCTGGGCATTGTTTATGTGCAGCGTGATGCGTGCGGAGGCTGCTTTAATAAAATCCCGCCACAGCGCCAGTTGGACATTAAAATGCACAAGAAAGTCATCGTTTGCGAGTACTGTGGACGTATTTTGATTGACCCGGAATTGGCCGGTGTGAAACTCGATACGCCTGTGCAGGAAAAGCCGAAGCGTAAGCGCGCCACCAAAAAGTCTGAAAAGAGTGAAGAAGCGGAGGGATAAAGGCGTTTTTCCCACTGAGAACATGCAGGAATGAACCTTTTCAGGGCCTTGGATAAAATAGAGCATCAAGGTCATTTGCCCTATCATATCTACCTCGGAGGGGAGACGCGATTTTCCATCGTATCTCCCATCCGAGGACTTTTTTTTGATTAAAAAGCCAGGGGGAGCGTTCCGTAATCCGGAATGATTGCAACGGGATTTTATGCAACAGACCGCCGCCACACGCCCATGTCAACTTCGCGCGATGCCCATCTCACCACCACCCGATGCCTATGTCACTTCCGCTCGATGCCCATGTCAATCTCGCGCGATGCCCATCTCACCATCACCCGATGCCTATGTCACTTCCGCTCGATGCCCATGTCAATCTCGCGCGATGCCTATCTCACTTTCGCCACATGCCTATGTCACTCTGGCGACATGCCTATGTCACTTTGGCGAGATGCCTATGTCAC
>ONQK01000121.1 GCA_900319895.1 uncultured Prevotella sp.
AAATAATTGCCTGAGAGCGACGTGCTGCTCGTTGTACCGTAAGCCTGCGTACAAGTGCCGAATCGCGCGTCAATCCGCCCTCCGATGCCAAAGACTTCACCGCCCGAGATCATGATATTATGACGCTCGTCAATGTCGATACCCGACTCCATGCTGCCTGCACCAAGGCCGATTGCCACGCCGCCCTGGATATACATGTGCCCATTGGCATCAAGTCCGTCATTACCGGTAGAATATCCGTAGACAATACCGCCTTTGATGTACATGTCGCCTTTTGAATTGATGGCATCATCTGTGGATTGTCCATAAACCACACCGCCTGAGATTGTCATAATTTTCTTGCTTTCAATGGCCTCATGCGACTTGGCATAGGCATTGACGTTTCCACCAGTGATGTTCAAATCGCCCTTTGCCTTGATGCACTTGGCATTCTTCGAATTGGCGGAGCTGCCCCAACGGCCGCCGCCGGAACCGTAGTTGGAACCTTCGGCACGCGCCTTGATTTCGCCGCCATTGATGTCTATCCTGTCTTCACAGACCATGGCACGTCCGCCCTGCCCTGTACTGGTCAATGTCAGTTGGCCTGCATTGATAATGATGGCTTTGTCGCTCTTCATACAAGCGCTGCTCGAATAGTCATTTGTAGCCTGCACCAACACGCCGCCGCTTGTGGTGATGTTGATGACGGGTTCCGACTTCTCATTGGTGACCAAAAGCGTACCAACGGCTTTTATACCTTTTGCGCCCTGTCCTGTCACGCTAATCTGGATTCTACCGCCATTGATATGCACATCGCCATTGTTTTCGATAGTTGCACCAAAAGTCTTGTTCATTTTCTTGCGGGCCGGTGATTCCACGATGATGATAATATCATCACCACCACCACCACCGCCGCCACCGCCGCCGCCGTCATCACCACCATCGTCGTCGTCGTCATCACCGCCGCCACCGCCAGGTGTGTCATCATCCTCTATGTTCACTTGGATGCCGTCGTCTGTAACGTTCTTTATAGTGACAGTTCCACCATTTTGCTGATAACATTGGTTCACGTTGAAGCCATCGCCTTTTGAACCCAAGATGTTAATGGTTCCTGTGCCTTTTTTCAACTGGACATATTCTTTTCCCCAGAATCCGTGCTTGGTGTTGCCTGTGATGTTCAACGTGCCCAAACCGTCAAATTCGGTATGTCCCTTCACGGCAAAACATGCCTTTTGCGTACCCTTGGCACCGTCGGTAAGCGTGTTCACCGTTCCGTTGTTCAGGATGACGCCAATACGTTTTCCATTACGGATGTTCACCGCAGCACTGTCGGGATTGTTCAATGTCAGTCCGTCAAAGACCAGTGTCGCCTTGTATTTCCCGTCCATGTAGAATGAGCCGTTGGTCGAGTTGCCTCGAAGCGTGTACTTCAACTCTGTTGCCAGGTTGGACTTCTGCAAGATCGTCACATGCGCACCGCGGATTTTCACGGTTACATACTGCATGATGTTTCCTGCCACCCGAACTGTTGCATTGGTGCCTGAATAATTGATGTCAACGCTATTGTCAACTACTTGGCGGTCGTCAACATAGATGCGGTTGACGTCAGCGACATTAAACACTTTTCCCATGATCTGGAGCTGCGTGCCGGAAATGTATTTCATCTCGCCAGCCTGCTGTGCCGGAACGCTATATGTAATATTGCCGACACTGACGTTCAGTGTCTGCCCGAAAACTGCTACTATACTGCTCAGCAAAACTATTAATGTAAAAAATCGTCTCATCGCACTATGATCTTTTTAGTTGTTGCACCTGATTTCAAAATATACACACCTATGGGCAGGTGAGCACGAAGAGATGGTTCGTCCTTATAAACGCCTAGAAGCGAACCTGTTACTGAATATACTTCCACACTAGCCGCCGAAGCCTTGCCTCCCGTCGCATCATCCGTCACATTTGAAATACCCGTCGAAGTATTCGAGAACTGCATCATGGTGAGCTCCGGCAGTGAAAGGTTTGCCGTGCTTGTGCCACTGTTAACCACTGCCTGGCCATTTGCAAAAGTTATCGTCAGCCCTTGAACGGGAAACGACTGCGTGCTCCCGTCGGACTTGGAGAACTGCAAATAGGCAAAATCATCTGCCAACATGCTTGTTGCTCCTAATAACAGCATGAATAAAACAATTTTTTTCTTCATATTTCTTTTCATTTTTGGGGTTTCTTTCTCTATTTTCTCTTAATTTACATAGGTGTTAATAGTCATCGTATCATCATCTATTTTCCTTAAACTATTTCACATTTAAATGTAAATTTATAACATCAAAATTAATGCCAAACGAATAAACACTCAGAAGAGGCTGCACATAAGCATTTTATAATCAGAAGATTACAAAAGAATCAAAAAAGGACAGGATAACGCATAAAATGTACAAAAAATGAACACAGATTTTCAAATTATAAACACTTCCCTGTCAAATTCAGGATGCAAAAACTGTCACGGAAAAACATCCTCCTTCCCATTGTCATTCCACTGTCGACTGACGTACCAATTCTATCCTCACTGAAAGGGATGGTCGAGATCTTTTTAGCAAAAAACTTGGAAACACCAGCAAATAATGCCTCGTCTGCATCTGGCGTTTCCAAGTTGCCTCCACCTGTTTTTCGCGCAAACGATGTATTGGGGTGGCAAGAAGAAGAAAAATTCCATTATTTTTGTACGATACCCAATAAATCGAGCACCCAACCAGCTATTTCCGTCTGCCGCAGTGTGGCTTTCCGCCCTTTTTCCATACCAGCGCCATAAGCCACCAAGGTCGTGGAATCCTGGCCGCTCAAGAATCCATGTGTGCCACCTTTTCGCACACCGACCGACGCACCGGAACGATTATTGTTGACACTCACGCCGACCACAGGCTCAATGGCAAGCACGGCGGCGGGGTCGGCCCCTTTTTCGTCCAACTCCTCCTTGCCCACCACCCGGAACAACTTACGTTCTTCAGAAGGCAATTGGTCAATGATTTTCTCAATGCGTCGAAGCGTCTTTTTGTCGCCCGGCTTTCTCAGATACAAAAAACAGGTGTTGCCCCCTGCATGAAATGCCGCCGACCATGCGCCGCCCGGCTTCGGACTCAATAATTTGGCCCGAGTGAGCCACACATTGGGGCTCAACGTGGTGTGATAGTCGCAAAATCCGTGGTCGCCCATCACCATGACCACCGTGCTGTCCATCCGATGCGTGAGGCGCAGATTCTCTAGGATTGAGCCCACGGCATTGTCGACGCTCGCCACATCCTGCCTCATCCGCTCGCTCTCAGTCCCTAGGGCATGCTGGCTGTAGTCAGTCGTGATGAGATGAATGGTCATGAGCCTTGGCTGGTATCGGTTCATCAGATAATTGGCCATGGCGGCCGTCCTGGCATCGCGCTGCATCGACCCTGCCATAAAAGTAATGGTGTCAAGTTTGCCACAAGCCTGCCGTTCCAGCTCATCGAGGATACCCAGAGGCGTACAAAAAGGCTTGATGTACGCCATTTGGTCGCACGAATAGTCCAATGACCAAAATTCGGGCACGTTGTAGTCGATATAAGGGCTTCCTGTCGACACGGGCCAAAAGAGCGATGCCGTCTTCATCCCTGCCTCATGGGCACGCTGCCAAATCGTCGGCACAGCGATGCTGTCGGCATACCAGTAGCTGATGGGGGCGGTGTCTTCATTCCGCAAAAACGGCCGGTTATAGAACACCCGATGCCGGGCGGGCAAAGCACCTGTCACAATGGTGGTGTGAGAGGGATAAGTCGCGGCGGGCGGCACCCCGATGATTTTTTCGACACGCAATCCTTCACGGCTCATCATTTTCAAGAAGGGAGAAGGCATGGTCGGGTCATCAATCATCTCGGAGCGCATGCCGTCTATCGTAATCAGAATGACATAACGGGGCTTCACTGCTGCCGACAAATGCGCCAGATGCAGCAAAAACGCCAGCAAAAACACTATTCTCTTATGCTTCATCGATTTTTTCACACTGCAATTACTCAAAAGGCACCACGTCAAGCGTATGCGCATGCTCGACAATGATACGGTTCATGTTGTATTTTATGGTGACGGTTTTGGAAGGGTCGTCTATCACGAAATCATCCAAACCATAATTCATGGGGATGAAATCAGGGACAAGCGCTTGTGTAAACGGTGCCGCATTGCCAGCCTTTGCTGCCTCGACCTCGCACACCGGCATTCGGATTCCCAGATCGGCGGGCCGGCGTCCTTCTGCAAAAAAGATTTCCTGCCGCAACAAATAAAGCAACTCCAATGCGTCGTCATGCTGCGCCAATCCATTCACCATCGCCTCGGTCACCGAAGTGCCTGAAATAAATGGGACTGTAATCAAGTTGGGTTCGTGACGATCGATGACCAGGCCAACACGCAACGAGTCTTTCTCTGAAGCACGGACACGATATTCCGAACTGTTGGGATAGCGTCTGATGCCCCCGCCGTCGCGCCCTTCCAGCTGATCGTTGACTTCTTTGCGCACAGGGCGTTTTTCAACCAATGCCAACAACGATTTCATCCATTTTTTGGCCTCCGCCAACTGATTCTCCGCCAGGGCCGCCTCGGCCAATATCAAGAAATTCTCCTCCGCCTTCGCCACAACAATCGGCAGCTGCTCGTCGTTACTGGTCAAATGATATTTCGGGTCAAGGAAATCCAGACGGGGCAATGGCTGAAACCAATTTCCGCCAATGGCAGACTGTGCATTATTGAGCACATTGTTTTTATGGTCAAAATGTACCTGATGGCAAAAATCCGCTGCCTCCTCAATCGCTTTCTGGGCAAAGGCCACCGCTTGCGCACGATTGCCGAGCCGATGGGCTGCACGCGCACAAAGTGTGTTCACCAAGGCACGCTTTTCTTGTGTTGAAGCCAGGCCGATCGCCTTCCCGAGCACTTCAACCGCTGTTGCCAGCTGCTGTTGCCATTCTACGACCTCGCCGCCATTTTTCATGGGCAAGGCACGGAAAAAATCACCGGCAAGAATAAGTGAGAAGCCTTTGACCACCTGCAATTTGAACAAGTCGTCATCTGTCGTGTTCCTATCATGTTTGGCAACCGTATTGAGCCCATAGTCTGCCATTTCCCGAAGCGAGCCGACGTGGCGTTGAAGATTGGTCACATCAACGTCTGTATAGAGCAATTGAGGTATGTCGAACACTTTGCTCGACCGAGAATAGGTGTTATAATAGTTGTCCGACAAAATTTCCATCAGGCTGACATAATCCGACATGCAAACCGCCAGCTCCTTTTCAACCCCGTTCATCCACGTTTCCATGGCATTGTCAGATGCCAGGAAAGTGTCTTCGCCCACATTTGGATTGATGATCTCGCCCGGAGCCATTAAGTCACAGCCGGCCAGGCTCAGCATCAACGCCCCTGTTGCCCATATCCTGTTAAGTCCTGTTTTCTTCATATCTTTCTGAGTTATGTTCTTTTTCATTCCATTTGCTTAAAAAGTTATCTTTGCCGAGAAGACGTACTGCCTGGGCAAACTATATGTTGAGTAGTTCAAACCACCTGCCGCAATGGCACCTTGCGTGGATGCGCCGCTCAAGACCGCCTCGGGGTCGACGCTACTTTTCGACCATGAGAACGGATTGTAGAGGTTCAAAGCCACTACCAGCTCCCGAATCATTTGCTTGGGAAAACGCCAAGTGTAGTCTACCCCAATGTTCCGGATCTTGATAAAATCGGCCTTTTCAACGAAAAAGTTTGTAAAGTCCAACCAAACCTGCGACTGCGTCTTCCCTTCGAGTGCCGCCGCCGGGATTGAGGGGTCCGAAATACCCTTTCTGAAGCGGAATTGACGGTCGAAGGAGTGTACATGAGCACCGGTCTGGTAATCGCCATTCATGGAGAATGTCAGTTTTCTCCAACGGGCGAAAAGCGAGAAATTGCCATAAAGCGTCGGGGTCGTTGAGCCCAGGTCTTGTAAATCCAACGTCTCTTTCACCGTACCGTCGGCATTGAGAATGGTCTGCTTACCGCGCAAGAATCCGACGGGCTTGCCTTCCTGGACAACGGCTTGAATCGTTTTCGCCGAGAAGCCGCCGATGCCGAAAGGAACGAGCCCGCCCGTTGACAAGACCTCGTTGTGATTGGTGTTCACCGATGCCGCCATGCTCAAGTTCCATTCCTTGGTGTCCAGTATTTTCACCGACATGTTCAGCTCAATGCCCTCATTGCGGATTTTACCCACATTCGCCAAAAAAGTCTTGCTCTGGCCGGAAGAAGGCAAGGTCGGGATGTTGAACAAGGCGCCGTGCGTGGTGGCATGATAATAGGTGAAGCCTAAATTCAAGACGCGGCGGAAGAAGGTGCCCTGCAAGCCAACCTCAAAAGAACGTTTTTTCTCAGGCCCTAGGTCTGGATTACCGTATTTCCCGAATGAAGCGGCCTGCTTGCCCAGATACGACGACATCTCAATGGTGCGCTGGTATTCAAAAGCTGGCGGATAGTTGCCCGCGACACCATAATTTGACATCAGTTTCAGTGTGTTCAGCCAACCGCTCGCCACCAAAGGCTTCATCCAAGGCTCGTCGCTCATGATGTAAGAGAGGCCGACCTTGGGATACGCCTGCCAGCTCACATTGTCGCCAAAGGCTGTGTTGTAGTCCACACGCAAGCCTAAGTCCAGGAAGTAGCGGCTCCACAGCCCCAGGTTGTTCTGAAGATAAAATCCACTGCTGTGCAAATAGCTCAGAAACTCGTCGGCAACCGAGCTGCCCGCGCCGGAGATCGTGCGCGCTCCATCACGCACATTCAGTCCCATGTAATAGCTCTGATGGTCGGATGTACTGAAAAATTGGTAGCCCGCCGTCAAAATATTGCTCAAGATGTCTTCATGATAAAGCTTCCACTGCCCGTTGAGCTCGGCGGTCACCCCAAGATAATTGCGGTCGTAATTGGCGATCCTGCCGGCATCCGTCGTCCCCTCGGGCTTGTATTGCGTATGGATCAGATAGGCATTTGTCTCAACCATTTTGTTCGTGTTATAACGATAGTCAATACCAAGGGTCGCATGAAAATTCAAGTCACGCAACGGCGCAAAGTCAAACTGCTGAGATGTCTGGAAACGCTTGACAGACTCTTGGTTGTCTTGCAACTCCTCGGCACGCGAGAAAAACGACTTCAACACGCTGAACTCATAGTCTCCGGCGGCATCGATGTTAGAGTTGAAATTCTTTTGGACACCGTCCTCGTCGGTAAACTTGAAGTTGGATGAGTTGCCGCCTTCCGCGATGTAGAGCCCGGTATAAAAACCTTGGTTGCCGTTGCGGTTGCGACGATAATCCTCCAACACGAAGCCGAAGGAATTGATATATTTCACCTTTTTATTAAACTGCACGTTTGAGCCAAAACGCAAGTCGTATTTCCGCTGCTTATTGCCGTCGTGAATCAGAGTCCCCGTATTTTGCGACATACTCGCACCCAGCGAATAGCCAAAACGCTCGCCCTTGCCCGACAAATTGACCGAGTATTTCTGCGAGAACCCCGTCTGATGGAGCAATTCACGGGTTCGCTTAAAAAAATAATATTGAGAATTGGCCATATCAAAGCCCAACTGCATGCCGGCAGTCGCGCTGAAAGAATGGTTGCCGGAGCTCTTGGTGAAGATCTGGATGACGCCATTTGAAGCGTCTGAGCCATATAAAGTAGTGGCTGCGCCGCCCGGCACATATTCAATGTGGTCGATGTTTTCCATCGGGATGTCGCCAATGGCTCCCGAAGCCGCGGTCTGGCCGTTAATCGCCCCATAATAGTTGTTCATGGCATTGAACAAGGAACTGCCCGTGTTCAGGTTGTCGACACGGACACCATCGACATAGATCACCGGTGTCGAGTTGGTGAAAGCCGACGAAAGGCCGCGCGACTTGATCATCGACGTCGTTCCAGGCTGCCCGTTGGTCAGTGTTATCTGGACGTTGGGGATGGCATTCTGAAGCATCTGGTCTATGCGACCGGTGGGGAGTTTGCTCAACTCCTCTGCCGACAATTTGGTAATGTTTGACGAAATTCGGCGCTTGGTCACCGCACCGCCTTGACCCGTCACCACCACTTCGTCCAGGTTGGCTTCCCAGGTAATGGCTCCCGTAGAATCTTGAGGCTCTAGGGTCTTGTCTCTTACGGGGCCAGACCCTGCCCCCCATACAAAAGCGACAGTCAGCAGGAAGACTGCCAGCAAGCTTTGTCGTTTGTTCATATTTGTCCTAAAATTTGATTTGTCAATACAATACGATTCTCATGTGTTTCGCATTTCAGGGTGCAAATTTCGTTGTTCTTAGTGAGATACACAAACTTTTGAGGTAAAAAATGTACATTCCTCTCAAAAAAAATCACAACATCGTGGAAATCAAGCACTTCAAATTAAAAACAGATGACCGCTTTCAAGCGAAAATGGAGGTCAAAAGCCTGCAAAACGGGTTTACAAACATCGTCCTCAAGTAAATTTGAGCACAAAGAATGTCCCCGTCCTCTGACGAGGACGGGGACACAACATGAAAAAATCAATTTATTAAATTCGATTATTTAAATCTTATTTATTCAGCTGATTCTTCAACTTTCTGCTCCTCTGCAACGACAGTTTCCTCTGCGGCCTCTGCCTTTGGAGCAGCCTTGCGGCTACGGCGGGTCTTCTTGGCAGCCTTCGGCGCCTTGGCCATGTTTTCATTGAAGTCAACGAGTTCAATGAAACAAATTTGAGCAGCGTCGCCTTGGCGTGTTCCCAACTTGATGATGCGTGTGTAGCCGCCGGGGCGCTCGCCTACTTTGTCGGCAACAATGCCGAACAATTCTTTCAGCGCTTCTTTGTTTTGCAAATGGCTGAACACGACACGGCGAGAGTTGGTGCTGTCTTCCTTGCAACGTGTAATCAGCGGTTCTACATACTTCTTCAGGGCTTTAGCCTTGGCCAGAGTCGTAGTGATTCTTTTGTGCATGATCAGCGAGATGGCCATGTTTGCAAGCATGGCATTGCGGTGGTCTGCAGTACGACTCAAATGGTTGAATTTTTTTCTATGTCTCATTTTTGTTTAATCTTGATTTAATTTGTATTTTGAAATGTCGGTTCCAAACGACAGATTCAGACTCTCGAGCAAATCATCAAGCTCAGAGAGCGATTTCTTACCGAAATTGCGGAATTTCAGCAGGTCGGTCTTGTTGTATTGCACCAGGTCGCCCAATGTTTCCACATCGGCTGCCTTCAAGCAGTTCAGGGCGCGAACCGAGAGGTTCATGTCCAACAACTTGGTCTTGAGCAATTGGCGCATGTGCAATACTTCCTCATCGAATTCCTGGTTGCTGTCTGCGTCTGGATTCTCGAGTGTGATCCTTTCGTCAGAGAACAACATGAAATGATGGATCAGGATCTTTGCTGCTTCCTTCAGCGCATCTTTCGGGTGGATGGAACCATCCGTCATTATTTCTATGACCAGCTTGTCATAGTCGGTCTTTTGCTCCACACGGTAGGGCTCAACCAAATATTTAACGTTACGGATTGGAGTGTAGGTAGAGTCGATCGGAAGAACATTCACGTCAGTGCAATACTCACGGTTCTCTTCTGCCGGTACATACCCACGACCTTTGTTGATAGTCAGGTCTATCTGCATTGAAGCTTTGGCATCTAAATGACAAATCACCAATTCTGGGTTTAACACTTCAAATCCAGTCAGATACTTACCGATATCACCTGCCTTGAACTCCGTGGAATTCTCAACGGTGATACTAACTTTCTCGTTCTCGAATTCTTCTACTACTTTTTTGAAACGAACTTGTTTAAGGTTCAAAATAATGTTGGTCACATCTTCTTTCACGCCTGGAACCGAAGCAAATTCATGCTCCACGCCATCAATCTTCACCGTATTGATGGCATAGCCGTCAAGGTTTGAAAGTAATATGCGGCGTAAGGCATTACCTATAGTAACTCCAAAACCTGGCTCCAGAGGACGAAATTCAAACTTGCCGTATGACTCGTCGGCCGCCAACATTATTACCTTATCGGGTTTTTGAAATGCTAATATCGCCATTTATTTATGATTTATTATTTAGAGTACAACTCAACAATTAACTGTTCCTTAATATTCTCAGGTATATCCGCGCGCTCGGGCTTGTGGAGGAATTTGCCACTCTTAGAGTTCTCATCCCACTCAATCCATGGATATTTGCCATGGTTGAAACCTGCCAAAGACGCCTCAATCACCTCTAAAGACTTGGCCTTCTCACGAACGCCGACAATCTGACCGGGTTTTACTGAGTACGAAGGAATATTGACTACGTTCCCGTCTACGACAATATGCTTGTGGCCTACCAGCTGACGTGCAGCCGCACGGGTAGGAGCCAGTCCTAGACGGAATACCACGTTGTCAAGACGGCTCTCCAGGTTCTGGAGCAGCACCTCACCGGTAATGCCATCAGACTTCGCAGCCTTCTCAAACATATTACGGAACTGACGCTCAAGTACACCATAAGTGTATTTTGCCTTTTGCTTCTCTGCCAACATGACACCGTACTCAGATTGTTTTCTGCGACGGTTGTTGCCATGCTGTCCAGGAGGGAAGTTCCTCTTGGACAAAACTTTGTCTGCGCCAAAGATGGGCTCGCCAAATCGGCGCGCAATTTTTGATTTCGGTCCTATATACTTTGCCATAATAAAATTTTTATGTATTGGCAGGCACCAAGGGCATTGGCACCGGCCAACTTTGATATTCCTTTTCTAATGTTAAACACGACGACGTTTGGGGGGGCGACAACCGTTGTGCGGTAATGGTGTAACGTCAACAATCTCCATCACCTCAATGCCGGCGCCATGAACAGCGCGGATTGCGCTCTCACGGCCGTTTCCCGGACCTTTCACGAAAGCCTTCACCTTGCGAAGCCCTAAGTCATAAGCCACTTTTGCACAATCCTCGGCTGCCATTTGAGCGGCATAAGGAGTGTTCTTCTTTGAGCCACGGAATCCCATCTTGCCTGCTGAGGACCAAGAGATGACTTGACCCTCGCTGTTGGCCAAAGATACAATAATGTTATTGAATGAGCTATGCACATGCAATTGCCCCATAGCTTCCACTCTGACGTTTCTTTTCTTGGATGTTGCTGTTTTTTTTGCCATAATTATTGTCCTCCTTCAGAATTACTTAGTAGCCTTCTTCTTGTTTGCAACAGTCTTCTTCTTTCCCTTGCGCGTACGGGCATTATTCTTGGTGCTCTGACCACGGACAGGAAGACCGTTGCGATGACGAACGCCGCGATAGCAGCCAATGTCCATCAGTCGCTTGATATTCATCTGGATCTCTGAACGGAGATCACCTTCCACTTTGAATCCAGCGCCGATAATTTCACGGATCTTGGCTGCTTGGTCGTCGGTCCACTCGCTAACTTTCAGGTCGCGGTCAACACCAGCTTTATCCAATATCTTTGCTGAACTACTTCGACCTATGCCGTAAATATAGGTCAATGCGATTTCGCCACGCTTGTTCTGGGGCAAATCTACTCCAACAATTCTTATTGCCATTTTTTACTAATGATTAAATGATTTGTTAATTTTGTTTAGCCCTGACGCATCTTGTACTTAGGGTTCTTCTTGTTAATAACGAACAGTCGACCTTTTCGACGAACGATTTTGCAGTCGGGTGTACGTTTCTTTAATGATGCTCTTGTCTTCATTTCTCTATTACATTATTTATATCTGAAAACTATTCGACCTTTTGTCAAGTCATAAGGACTCATTTCGATCTTAACCTTGTCGCCGGGAAGGATCTTGATGTAGTGCATCCGCATTTTCCCGGAGATGTGTGCTATAATCTGTACTCCATTCTCTAACTCGACGCGGAACATTGCATTGGACAATGACTCAACGATTGTTCCATCTTGCTCGATTGCAGATTGTTTTGCCATGCTGTTTATTTAATTGTTCTGTTTCTCTATTTCTTCAAACGTTGATAAGACCTCCGCCCTGCCTTGGCGCACTGCCACCGTATGCTCGAAATGAGCGGCGGGCTTGCCGTCGGCGGTGCATATGGACCATTTGTCGGACAGCAGCCGCACATGTCTCTCGCCCATGGTGACCATCGGCTCGATGGCGATGCACATGCCTGCTTTTAACATCTCACCTGTCCCCTTTTCCCCATAATTGGGCACTTGGGGGGGCTCGTGCATGGCTTTCCCAATTCCATGGCCGGTCAGTTCACGAACAATTCCATATCCTTGTCCTTCGCAGTGTGCCTGGACTGCCGCGCCGATGTCATGGGTGTGATTGCCTGCCATTGCCTGCTCTATTCCCTTGAACAAGGCCTCCTTCGTAGTTTTCAGCAGCTGTCTTACCTCTTGGCTCACTTCTCCTACGCAGAATGTATAGCATGAATCGCCGTTAAAACCGTTCAAGAGTGTGCCGCAATCGACGGAGATGATGTCGCCGTCTTTCAACACGGTTCTCTCACTGGGTATGCCATGTACTACAACTTCGTTGACCGAAGTGCAGATGCTAGCGGGAAACGGTTCTCCAAATGGATTGGGAAAG
Organism: uncultured Prevotella sp.; assembly: GCA_900319895.1. Taxonomy (GTDB): domain Bacteria; phylum Bacteroidota; class Bacteroidia; order Bacteroidales; family Bacteroidaceae; genus Prevotella. Next base: position 12,542 of record ONQK01000121.1, read on the forward strand.
CCCTTGAAAGTCGGGATTGCTCCGTGGTCTCTGATGAACTCGTCCGCAATTTTGTCCAACTGGAGAGTCGTTACCCCTGGCTTGATATGCTTTGCTAATTCGCCTAAAGTCATTCCCACCAGGTGGTTGGCTTGGCGCATCAGCTCAATCTCATCTTCTGTTTTCAGAAAAAACTTCATTCTATGGCTTAATATGCAGAAACTCCAGCATTACGAGTGCGTCCGGAGTTGAGCAGACCGTCATAATGACGCATCATCAGGTAGCTCTCTATTTGCTGCAGTGTGTCAATCACTACACCAACGAGAATCAGCAATGATGTTCCACCAAAGAACTGAGCAAATGCTTGCTGAACATCCAACAGGCCTGCGAAAGCAGGCATTATGGCGATGAAAGCAATGAACAATGAGCCTGGGAAAGTGATGCGGGAGATGATCGTATCGAGATAGTCTGCCGTGTCTTTGCCTGGCTTGATTCCAGGTATGAAACCATTGTTACGCTTCATGTCTTCTGCCATCTGTGTATGATTCAGGGTTATTGCCGTATAGAAATATGTAAATACGATGATCAAGAGCGCAAATATGACGTTATAGATGAGGCTTGTGTGATCCATCAAAGTCTGGAGGATCGGACTTGTACTGCCTGTCGAAATCTGCACCAACACGATTGGGATGAACATCAAAGCCTGGGCAAAGATGATGGGCATCACGTTAGCGGCAAAGATTTTCAACGGGATGTACTGACGAGCCCCGCCATATTGCTTGTTCCCCACAACACGCTTTGCGTATTGAACAGGGATCTTACGCACACCTTGGGTGAGGAGAATGGCTGCGCAAACCACAGCGTAAAGCACGATGATTTCGATGATGAACATCACCAGGCCACCGGCAGAGATCGCAGTAAACCGCGATGTGACTTCCTGGATGAAGGCCTGGGGAAGGCGGGCGATAATACCCACCATGATGATCATTGAAATACCGTTGCCGATTCCCCTGTCCGTAATGCGCTCTCCTAACCATAGTATGAACATACTGCCAGCAGCAAGGATAATCGTTCCTATAACCATGAACCAGAACATGTCTATTCCAGAAGCAATAGCCCCTTGAGCTTGAGTACTCAAATTCAGCAAGTATGCAGGAGCTTGGAACAAAAGGATAAACAAGGTAAGGATACGTGTATACCAGTTGATCTTCTTCCTTCCACTCTCGCCCTCACGCTGCATTTTCTGAAAATATGGAACTGCTACTGCAAGAAGCTGCATAACGATTGACGCCGAAATGTAGGGCATTATCCCCAATGCAAAAATGGAGGCATTTGAAAAGGCTCCGCCGGAGAACATGTCAAGCAGCGACATGAGGCCGCCTGAGGTCTGGGAATGTAACTTTTCCAATGCGTTTGGATTGATGCCGGGAAGCACTACAAACGAACCGAATCGATAAATTGCAACAAACAGGAGGGTTATCAGGATGCGTTGGCGCAAATCCTCAACCTTCCAACAGTTCTTAAGGTACTCAATTAGTTTTTTCATGGTTTTTAAATTATGATTGTGTTACCACCTACTGCTTTAATGGCTTCTTCTGCTGTCTTTGAGAAAGCATGGGCTGTCACGTCAAGCTTTGCCTTCAATTCGCCGTCGCCCAGAATCTTGACCAGTTCCTTACCGTTGGTAAGTCCTGCTTGTTTCAACTCTGCGATGCCGATTGAAGTAAGGTTTTTCGTCTCAGCCAACCTTTGAAGTGTTGACAGGTTCACGGCCAAATATTCCTTATGGTTGATGTTCTTGAAACCGGCCTTGGGGATACGACGCTGAAGTGGCATCTGTCCGCCTTCAAAACCGATTTTCTTTTTATAACCAGAGCGAGATTTGGCACCTTTGTGTCCACGGGTAGAAGTTCCACCGAGCCCCGAACCCGGGCCGCGGCCGATGCGGCGGCGTGAGTGGGTAGAGCCTGTAGCTGGTTTCAAATTATGTAATTTCATATCGCTTAATTCTATTATTCTACAATAGTTACTAAATGATGGACTTTGCGCACCATTCCACGGTGACTTGGAGTGTCTTCGATTTCCACTACCTGGGAAATTTTGCGAAGTCCCAGTGCCTGAAGCGTTCTCTTCTGGTCGATGGGAGCCCCAATCTTACTTTTGATTTGTTTTACTTTAATCGTAGCCATAGTTCTCCAAATTATCCGTTAAACACTTTGTCCATGCTAATACCACGAGCTCCCGCAATGGTGTAGGCATCGCGAACCTCGCTCAACGCCTTAATCGTCGCCTTCACAAGGTTGTGAGGGTTGCTGCTGCCTTTTGACTTGGCCAGGACATCAGTAACACCTGCAGCCTCGAGAACTGCACGCATCGCACCGCCGGCAACCATCCCCGTACCGGCTGCCGCTGGCTTGAGGAATACCTTTGCACCTCCAAAGGCCATTTCCACTTCATGTGGGATTGTGCCTTTGAGCACGGGTACTTTAACTAAGTTCTTCTTGGCAGACTCAACTCCTTTGGCAATGGCAGCCGTTACTTCGCCTGCCTTGCCAAGTCCCCAACCGATGACGCCTTTCCCATCACCTACTACTACGATAGCAGCAAAGGTAAAAGTACGTCCACCTTTGGTTACCTTGGTCACACGGTTGATGGCAACCAATCTGTCTTTTAACTCAACGTCGCTATTAATCTTAACTCTATTCATTGCCATAATCGTTTAAAAATTAAGTCCACCTTTGCGCGCAGCATCTGCCAGCTCTTTTACTCGGCCGTGGTAGAGGTAGCCGTTGCGGTCAAAAACAACTGCCGTGATGCCGGCCTCTTGTGCCTTCTTTGCAACGAGCTCGCCGACCTTCTGTGCCTGTTCCTTCTTGGGCATGGCTTCCATGCCCAGTGAAGATGCTGAAGCTAGTGTAGAACCTGTTAAATCATTAATAATCTGAACGTAAATCTGCTTGTTAGAGCGGAAAACACTCATGCGAGGACGCTCTGCCGTTCCGTTCACACGCTTGCGAATTCTGTATTTAATCTTAATTCGTCTTTCTACTTTTTTCGTTGTCATAGTCGTATTAAATTAAAATTACTTAGCTGCAGCTGTCTTACCAGACTTTCTGCGAATAACTTCGCCCTGAAACAGCACACCTTTTCCTTTGTAGGGCTCTGGCATGCGGAATGAACGGATTTTTGCACAAATAAGTCCTAACAACTGCTTATCGCAAGACTCAAGTATAATCAGAGGATTCTGGTTTCTCTCACTCTTGGTCTCCACTTTCACTTCTTGGGGAAGCTGGATGAAGATGGGGTGAGTGTAGCCCAGTGAAAACTCGATGAGATTGCCTTGGTTGGACACACGGTAACCTACACCAACGAGTTCGAGCGTCTTCTTGAAGCCTTCGCTAACACCAATGACCATGTTGTTGATCAAAGAGCGGTAAAGACCGTGGAAAGCGCGCTTTTGCTTGTAATTAACGGGACTGTTCTCGTCAACTTCGAACACTACTTGTCCGTCTTCCACCTTCATCTTGATAGAAGCGTCCATCTTCTGGCACAATTCTCCCTTGGGACCTTTAACCACGACGATGCCGTCCTTGTGGTCAATGGTCACGCCTGCCGGGATATTAATTGGTAAATTTCCTATTCTTGACATAGTCTTGCCCTCCAATTAATATACATAACAAAGGACTTCGCCGCCAATCTTCATGGCTGCGGCCTCCTTGTCTGTCATTACACCTTTGGATGTAGATATTATTGCAATACCTAATCCGTTAATAACTCTCGGCATGTCTTTGTAGCCTGTGTACTTGCGGAGACCCGGGGTTGAGACGCGCTTGAGGTGCTGAATGGCATTCTTACGCGTCGCAGGGTCATACTTCAAAGCCACTTTGATTGTACCCTGGGGGCCGTCCTCGACGAACTTGTAGTTCAGGATATAGCCCTTTTCAAAAAGGATTTTCGTGATTTCCTTCTTCAGATTAGACGCAGGAACCTCTACGACACGGTGATGTGCCATGATTGCATTCCTGAGTCTGGTCAGATAATCTGCTATTGGATCTGTCATAATTTATAAATGTTTAATTAATCGGGACTTCCCCGACAATATTAAAAAATAATTACCAACTTGCTTTCTTCACGCCTGGGATGAGGCCTGCGGAGGCCATCTCACGGAACTGGATGCGCGAAAGACCGAACTGGCGCATGTATCCTTTCGGACGGCCGGTGATCTTGCAGCGGTTGTGAAGCCTGATGGGGTTGGCATTCTTGGGAATGCCCTGCAGCTTCCTGGCTGCCTCGTAGGCAGCTGCCGGGTCGTCAGACTTTGCGATAATGTTTTTCAGTTCCGCACGTTTCTCGGCGTAGCGAGCCACCAAGTGTGCGCGCTTTACCTCACGGGCTTTCATTGATTCCTTTGCCATATATTAATCGTTTTTAGCATTCTTAAATGGAAGACCGAAGGCCTTGAGCAATGCATAGCCTTCCTCGTCTGTCTCCGCAGATGTTACAAATGTGATGTTCATGCCTTGGATGCGGTCTATGGCATCAATGTTGATCTCCGGGAAGATGATTTGCTCTTGAATACCAAGCGTATAGTTGCCACGGCCGTCGAATTTGCTCTCGATACCCTTGAAGTCGCGGATTCGAGGGAGGGCTACACGGATCAGCCTTTCCAAAAACTCATACATGCGCTCGCGACGCAAAGTCACCATCACACCGATGGGCATCTTCTTGCGAAGCTTGAAGTTCGCGATGTCTTTCTTCGAGAAAGTGGTAACGGCCTTCTGGCCTGTTATCGCCGAGATCTCGTTCATCGCAATATCGATGATCTTCTTGTCTTGTGTGGCGTCGCCCAATCCTTGGTTTACGACAATCTTCTTGAGGACAGGAACTTGCATCGCCGAAGAATAGTTGAACTCCTTCATCAATGCAGGAGCAATACTCTCTACATATTGTTTCTTTAACTGTGCTGTATTCATATTACTTGATCTCCTCTCCTGATTTTTTTGCTACACGGATTACATTCTTGCCGTCTTTCTTGAAAGAAACACGGGTTGCCTTACCGCTCTTGGGGTCAATAAGACTCAAATTAGAGATGTGTATCGGGGCTTCTTGCTTCACGATACCTCCCTGCGGGTTCTTTGCGCTCGGCTTCGTGCTCTTAGAGACCATGTTCAGGCCTTCCACCAGTGCACGTTGCTTCTCAACGAGGACCTTGAGCACCTTGCCGGTCTTGCCCTTGTCTTCACCAGCAAGAACAATGACCGTATCGTTTTTCCTTATATGTAATTTAGCCATTACTTTAAACTTTTTAAAAATATTAAAGAACTTCAGGTGCTAATGAAACGACTTTCATATTTACGGCACGCAGTTCGCGAGCGACAGGGCCGAAGATACGGCTGCCTCTGAGTTCGCCCGCATTGTTGAGCAACACGCAGGCGTTGTCGTCGAAACGGATGTATGAACCGTCTGCTCTACGAATCTCCTTCTTTGTGCGAACAATCAAAGCCTTTGACACAGCACCCTTTTTCAATTCACCTGACGGGATGACGTTCTTAACAGCAACGACAATCACATCGCCAACACTTGCGTAACGGCGGCGAGTGCCTCCCAATACTCGGATACACAAAGCCTCGCGCGCACCGCTATTATCGCATACAGTTAGTCTTGATTCTGCTTGTATCATAATTACTTAGCTTTTTCTACAATTTGTACTAATCTCCATCGCTTTGTCTTGGACAAGGGACGGGTCTCCATAATGAGGACTGTATCGCCGATACTTGCCTCATTCTTCTCATCGTGGGCATGGAATTTCTTTGTCTTCTGAACAAACTTTCCATAAATAGGGTGCTTCTCCTTGAACTTGGAGGCAATAACAATGGTCTTGTCCATCTTGTTGCTCACTACAACACCCTGTCTTACTTTTCTTAAATTTCTTGTTTCCATCTGAACCTTCTATTATTTGTTAAGTTCTCTTTGATGAAGTTCTGTTTTCATGCGCGCAATATCACGACGAGTAGCCTTAATCTGCGATGGATTCTCTAAAGGAGTAACGGAATGGTTCAACTTCATCTGCTGATACTTCTCAACCGTATTTTCCAACTTCTCAACCAAATCCTTGGTCTCGAGTCCTTTTACTTCTTTCATCTTCATGGCTTAAGCGTTTTTATCGAAATCACGTCTAACTACAAACTTTGTCTTGACCGGCAGCTTCTGGGCAGCAAGGCGCAATGCCTCTTTTGCCAAGTCAAAACTTACACCTTCTACTTCAAAGAGGATACGGCCTGGTGTAACTGGCGCCACCCAGCCTGCTGGATCACCCTTACCCTTACCCATACGCACGTCTGCCGGCTTGCGGGTAATGGGCTTGTCAGGGAATATGCGAATCCAAACTTGTCCCTCACGGTTCATGCGGCGGTTCACTGCCACACGAGCCGCTTCAATCTGACGACTATCAATCCACTTGGCCTCAAGGGTCTTGATGCCAAACGATCCGAAAGCCAATTCTGTGCCCCGGTGTGCGTTGCCTTTGTTGCCGCGCCCGTCCTGGGGTCTTCTATATTTTACTCTTTTTGGCTGTAACATGATAGTTTCTTTTACCGATTATTGTTTCTTCTGCGATTACCACGTCCGGCACGGCCGTTTCCACGACCGGCAACCTGCTTCTCCTGCGAGAAGTTCGGCGTAAGGTCGCGCTCACCGTAAACCTCGCCGCGGCAAATCCACACTTTAATGCCCAGAAGGCCGACTTTCGTCAGTGCCTCTGCCTGGCAATAGTCAATGTCCGCACGGAATGTGTGCAAAGGAGTCCTTCCTTCCTTGTACATCTCCTTGCGGGCCATCTCAGCTCCATTCAGACGGCCCGTGATCTGGACCTTGATGCCTTCCGCACCGGCACGCATCGTGTTGGCAATGGCCATCTTGATGGCACGACGGTATGCAATCTTGCCTTCCACCTGGCGAGCGATGTTCGTGGCAACGATGTTTGCATCCAAATCGGGCTTCTTCACCTCGAAAATGTTTATCTGAATCTCCTTGTCATAGAGTTTCTTCAACTCTTCCTTCAACTTGTCAACATCTTGTCCGCCTTTGCCGATAACAACGCCAGGACGGGCTGTGCAAATAGTGATGGTGACAAGTTTCAATGTACGTTCAATGACAATTTTCGAAACGCTGGCGTTTGCCAGGCGCTCGTTGAGGTACTTGCGGATCTTCTGGTCTTCAACCAGATTCTCCCCGAAGGCCTTGCCACCAAACCAGTTTGAATCCCAACCACGGATAATTCCAAGTCGGTTACTAATCGGATTTACTTTCTGTCCCATACTATTCCTTATTTATCAGTTGTTTCCGTCTCAACCGTTTTTGAATCAACGAAGAGAGTGACATGATTTGAACGTTTACGTATTCTATAACCTCTGCCTTGCGGTGCAGGACGCATGCGCTTCATGGTCACGCCTTCGTCCACGAAAACCTTGGAGATGTAAAGCTCACCGTCCTCAGCCTTGCGGTTATTCTTAGCCTCCCAGTTTGCAATAGCCGAGCGCAGCAACTTCTCTACGTCCGCAGACGCCTGCTTCTTTGAGAATCTCAGCACACCCAGCGCCCTGTTCACCTCCATGCCGCGAATCATGTCAACGACATAACGCATCTTGCGAGGAGAAGAAGGAACACCGTTCAGCTTTGCAAAATACAAGCTTTTCAGGGCTTCTTTTCTTTTTTCAGCCGATATTTTCTTTCTTTTTCCCATTATTGCTTTCTAATTTAAATGGTTGTGCCTGTTATTTCTTATTACCTGCATGGCCGCCGAACTTGCGGGTGGGTGAAAACTCGCCCAACTTGTGTCCGACCATGTTTTCCGTAATATAAACAGGGATAAATTTATTTCCGTTATGAACAGCAACGGTATGTCCGACAAAGTCTGGAGATATCATTGATGCCCGGGCCCATGTCTTTACGACATTCTTCTTTCCACTTTCATTCATCGCGAGAATCTTCTTCTCCAGTGAAACATTAATATATGGACCTTTTTTTAATGAACGACTCATAATCTACTCGTGTTTACTTAATTATTTTTTTGCTCTTTCAATAATATATTTATTCGAAAGTTTCTTCGGAGAGCGTGTCTTCAAGCCCTTAGCATACAAGCCCTTGCGAGAGCGTGGATGACCTCCGGACTGACGACCTTCACCACCACCCATCGGGTGATCGTGCGGGTTCATAACAACACCACGGTTGTGAGGACGACGACCCAGCCAGCGAGTGCGACCAGCCTTTCCAGACTGCTCGAGCGCGTGGTCCGAGTTACCCACACTACCAATGGTTGCCTTACATGCACTCAAAACCTGACGAGTTTCGCCAGAAGGAAGCTTGATAACACAATAGCTGCCCTCACGAGAAGTCAACTGAGCAAAATTACCAGCCGAACGGACGAGCAGAGCACCCTGGCCCGGACGCAATTCAATGTTGTGAATCACCGTACCTACAGGGATGTTTGCCAACGGAAGTGTGTTGCCGACTTCAGGAACAGCGTCTGCGCCCGACATCAGTGTAGCACCCACTTGCAGCCCGTTAGGAGCAATAATGTAACGTTTTTCACCATCAGCATAATACAGCAACGCGATACGAGCCGAACGGTTCGGATCGTATTCGATTGTCTTTACTATTGCTGGAACACCATCCTTCTCTCGTTTGAAGTCTATCAGGCGGAATTTTCTCTTGTGACCGCCGCCTCTGTAGCGAACGGTCATCTTACCTGTGTTGTTTCTTCCGCCGGTAGAACGTTTTCCGTAAACAAGAGACTTCTCTGGCACGGATGCAGTAATGTCTTCGAACGTGCCAATAATCTTGTGTCTTTGACCCGGGGTTACCGGTTTTAATTTACGTACTGCCATTTTTACTATTAAATATTGCTATAAAAATCAATTGTATCGCCTTCTTTCAGGGTCACGATGGCTTTCTTGAAAGCGCTCTTCTGACCCTTCACCAGCCCTGCGCGGGTATAACGGCTTGAGCGTTTGCCGGCATAGCGGAGCGTGTTCACATCAATAACTGTAACATTATACAGCGTCTCGACCTCTTTCTTAATCTGCAACTTGTTGGCCTCGGGACGGACGATAAAGCCATACTTCGCCTGTGCGGGCTTCTGATACTTGTAGATGGTCTTTTCGCGAGTTTCCTCCGGAAGGCCTTTCTTCGTGCGAGTCTTGCTCTTCACGACATAAGTATGCTTCTCAGCCACAGTGTTCTTGCTGCTGTCTTCGCCGTGGGCTCTGAAAGTTCTCTCAACAGAAGACTGGTCTGTTATCTTGGTCATCTTTTCTGTAACCAATGGTTTTATTATAAATGCCATAATCTATGTCTCCTATTTATTTGGTTAAGATTCCGTCGATGGTTGGCAACGAATTTTCCGTTATCACAAGGACATCCGCATTCAAAACCTTGTAGGCATTGATTGTGGATGCAGGCATAACTTCCGTACGTTGCAAGTTACGAGCCGACAAATATACGTTTTTATTTGCACTTGACAAAACAAGAAGCAATTTCTTTCCGTCAATATTGAGATTTTTAACAATATTTACGAAATCTTTGGTCTTTGGAGCCTCCAAATTGAAGTCTTCAATGACAAGAATTGCATTCTCTCTTGCTTTATAGGACAAAGCGCTCTTGCGAGCTAGCACTTTCACCTTCTTGTTCAATTTGAAACGATAGTCGCGTGGCCTTGGGCCAAACACACGGCCACCGCCCCTGAGCAGCGGAGAATTGATGTCACCGTGACGGGCGCCGCCGCCGCCTTTCTGACGACCGAGCTTGCGTGTTGAACCTGTATGTTCGCTTCTCTCTTTAGCCTTTGCTGTCCCCTGGCGCTGGTTGGCCAAGTACTGCTTCACATCAAGATAAAGGACATGGTCGTTAGGTTCAATTCCGAAGATTGATTCGTTTAACGTAACCTTTCTTCCGGTCTCCTGACCTTTGATATTCAATACGTTAATTTCCATTACTTGTTGATTAATACGGTTGAACCATTACATCCTGCCACCGAGCCTTTCACAAGGATAAGGTTGTGTTCAGGAATTACTTTTAACACTTTGAGGTTCTGAGTGGTCACTCTGTCACCTCCCATTTGGCCGCCCATTCGCATTCCCTTGAATACTTTTGCGGGATAAGAACACGCACCGATTGAACCCGGCTTGCGCGCGCGGTCGTCCTGGCCGTGGGTACTCTGTCCTACTCCACCGAAGCCGTGGCGCTTCATGACGCCCTGGAAGCCCTTACCCTTGGAGGTGCCAACTACGTCCACGAATTGAGCATCTGCAAACAATTCCACCGTGATGGTGTCACCAAGGTTGTACTCCTCGTCAAACTTGAACTCGGCCAAGTGCTTCTTAGGTGTTGTGCCGGCTTTCTTGAAGATTCCCTGCATGGGCTTGGCCGTATGTTTCTCCTTCGCCTCGCCGAAACCTAATTGAACAGCCTTGTAACCGTCTTTTTCAAGGGTTTTCACTTGGGTTACAACACAAGGACCAGCTTCGATAACAGTGCACGGTATGTTCTTACCGTCGGCACTGAAAACGGATGTCATTCCGATCTTTTTTCCAATTAATCCTGGCATTTCAATTTAAAAATTTAAAAATATAAATGAATTCTATTTCTTTTTAAGCACTCTCACGCCGTCGAAACGCTACAAAAAACACTTAAAAAGACACCCTTACTGCTTCCAAGTTGAAGGTAAGTACTTCTCTATCAGTGCATTGTTAGCATTAAAGCCAGCGCAATACATGCTTTTCGGCCGCAAAGGTACAAATATTTTCCTTTCCGGCCAAACTTTTTTATGATTTTTTATGAAAAAACCTTTGAATGGGGTGCAAAAAAAGTGCGAACCTTTGCAAAAGACTCGCACTTTTCTTGTTGGGGGAAGTTTTCGCTTCTTGTTGAAGGAAATCGCTTCTTGCTTGGGGAAGTTATCGCTGCGCCTAGAAGTTAGTTCGCAACGCTCACGGAGTTAGAAGAAGTTAAGCCAAATGCACTTTTCACTCCTCACTTGTCTCATACCTCATTTGTCTCACTCCACGCTTGTCGGCTCGCGGCCGGGCTTCTTGCCGGAGAGCAAGAGCACTATCCCGATGGCCAGCGGCACGGCGGCGAACACGAAGATGACCACACTCACCGCTCCCCCCAGCTGGAATCCCTTCGGATGGGGCGGCTGCACTTCCTCCGTGACGATGCCGTCGGCCTGCTGGGCCGTTGCGAGCGAGTCGGCGGGCAGGAGCGATTCGTGCTCCGCATACCACTCGGCATTCTCCGCGCGTCGTTGCTCCCAGCGGCTGTTGTCGTCCGTCCAGAGGGCGATGCCGAAGAGAATCAGCACCGACGAGAACAGGATCAGCACCCAGCCCAGCGCCCGAAGGCAGCCGCCGCGTTTCCGATGGTCTTTCATTGCTTATTCAGGTGTTTCAACGGTAGAGGGGGTCGGGCAGCTTCTTCCACTTGCGGCTGATGTACAACGGGCCGTAGGAGCCGTCGTTGCCCTCGTCGCCGCCTTTGAAGTCCTGCTCCAAGTAGAAGCGCGACTCCTCATAGCAGTCGTCGAACTTCACCAGCACATCCACCATCAGGCCGCGCGTGGCGAGCGTCTTCCAGATGTCGTCCTTGCGGAACATCTTCCAGCCGTTGTCGCCCATCTCCATCCAGAGAATCTTGCCCTCCTTGCCGTTGAGCTTGTGGTAGCCGTTCTTCTTGATGAACTGCACCAGCTCGTCCTGCATCCAGGGCTTCAGCTTTCGCGACTGTGAAATCTGCTTGTTCTCTAATTCGCGCTGAAATGCCAATGACCCCTCCAACGCCTTCGCCTGCCTATTCGTGTCGAAGTAATAGCAATATACCACCCACAACGGCAACCGCAGGTCTTCCTTCATATAGCGATCGATCCATCCCTTGAACACAAACGGTGTCCTCTGGCGATAGCTGTGGAACTCGAGGGCGGGCTTGTCCTTGACGGTTCCCGCAGACAACACGCCAATGGGCTTGCCGTTGTCGTAAATCCACCGCTTCTCCAGGTCGAAGGTGATTTTCTGGTCGCTGCGGACATACGTCAGCGTGTTGTTGGCTGCCGAGCCTATCACCTTGCCGCTGCCGTTGTAGATGTTGTTGTCGTCGCCAAGGGTGAGCGTAATCGACGACCCGTCGGAATTCTTGCGGAAAAACTTGTTCTCCTTGCGGTTCCAAGTGCCCCAGATGTTCTCCT
>ONQK01000160.1 GCA_900319895.1 uncultured Prevotella sp.
ACAATGGTTTTCCTTCATTTACCAACGATTTCAGCGATGAGGGGGATTGTTGAACCCTCTTTGATGTTGCTTTTTAAAGAGTTTTGCAGCATTGCTGGGATGGCGATAAGATAATAAAAGAAATTAACAGAAAATTAAAAGTAGATTGAAATGAAAAAAAAGTTTTTTATGATTTTATGGGGACTTTCAACCATATTTTGGGCAAGTTGTAGTAATGGGACAGATGAGACAAATGAGACGAAGTATACCGTCTTCAGGTCTGTTGGCAATGACTTCTCGTACGCCAAAAACAGTCCACACAAAATGATGATGGATGAGGATGGTGAGTTTTATTGGAATAAAAATGACAGGCTGTTTGTATACGACAAGCGGTTGAGCACATACACCAAAACCATAGCCAGTAGGTCAAGCGACATCACTGGTAAGCAAAAATTGGCCACCTTCATTTTCGATGGGGATTTTACGGACGATTCCTACCCTGTATTTTACACAAATACTTCGAGTTCATACGCTAACGGCTGGGCTATAACACACATTACGCATCAACAAAATCAAAGTCAGCCCAACTACTCAGAATTTTTGGGCAATTATGGTGCATGTGGAGTAGATTTTGCGACGCGGCAGCCCGACGGCACATTCGTGTTCAAGTTGCAACATAAAGCCGCCTATTTGAAACTTTTTCCTTATTTGGGAAACGGCCCAACGAATGCAAAGCTGAAGAATATTTGGATTTCAGCCAAGGACAATAAGATCATTCGGGGATATTTTCAATTCAACGTACTTACAGGGGAGTGGCGGCTGTCTACAGATGCCAATCACAATTATGGCAATACCATTCAAGCCAATTGCGCAGATTTTTCACTGACATCTGACAAGGACAAGGCTTTGGAAAATGCAGGATGTTATTTTGTTATTGCGCCCGGTGAATATGAATTAGCGATAACTTATATTGTTGAGTACTTAAACAATGGAAGTTTGAGCAGTAAAACTTTTCAACGTACAGTTTCTTTGCGCAACTATCCCGTTGCAACATACACAAACATTCGTCATAAGCTGATGTTTGACGGTACGGGCTTTGACGGAGACGCTGGAGAAGTGGAAGTGGGCGACGCCAGCGAGATAGAGAGCAAAGGCTTTGCATTTGAGTGATGGAATTAAATAAACTATAAATTAAAAACAAAAAACATGAAAAATAAATATGTTATTTTCTCGTTAACGGCAATGTTGTTGGCTAGTTGTGTGGATGAAATAGGCAGGGTCTTTGAAAAGGAACAGCAATTGACCGCATTCTCGACATCTGAAAGTGAACTTGATGGCAGACAGCGTGCACACAAGGCAATGATGGACGAAGTGGGCCACTTCTTTTGGATGAAAGGAGACTATATCTGGGTGAAAAAGGGAAGTAATTTCATCAAAAGTACACAGGTGGACATGCAGACTCCCCAGAAGACGACACAATTCTTCTTTTTCGACACATTTCCCGACGCAGCCTATACTGTCCATTATACTAATAGTAATCGTGCAGATCAGGTTTTGATTCGTTCAAGTCAGAGACAAAGTGCTCCCAATAACTCTGAACACTTCTTTGTTAGCGGCGACTGCGGTGTTGCGACTGCAACCCGTCAAAGCGACACCAATTTTACGTTTAAATTAGAGCATAAAGCCACCTATCTGAAAATTTACCCCTATTTGGCAGCGACGGTACCCGACAAGAAATATAAACTCATGCAAATCACGATTTCTGCCAAGAACGACGCTGGAACAGCAATCAACATTGCAGGAACGTATGACTTGGATGAGACAGGGTTGAGTGGAACTGGGAATGATAGAACGATTGGCTTGACTTGCAACAATTGGTTCCCGCTTACCAAAGATGCTGCAACTGCCCTGGAAAATACCGGGTGTTATGTTGTGATGGCTCCAGGCGAATATCAGCTGAGCATTACCTATAGGATTTTGGATTATGACGCCTTGAAGACTGCTGATATTACACGAGACTTGACTCTTCGCAATTTTGAAGCGGGCAAATACAACAACATCCGGCATCAGCTGACCTTTGACGATAACGATTTCACAGGTTATGGTCTTGGATTTAGAACAGAAAACTCATATTATGAGTGGGGTGCTCAAGAGTGGTACTGGGAAGGCTATGAAGCCATCTGTCCCGAGACTCCATCGTCAATCGGATGGCCCGAATATGCGCCCAAACCAGGAGAATTGCGTTATAAAGACCCCACTACCAGATATGAAAACGGAAGTGGCAATTGGATTTACCCGAAATGGACGAACCCGACAGGTGCGATGCTTGCACCAACATATCAGGATCTCTTCAATTTGCTGCGCTATGGAGATGCACATGCCGATGTGTCTACTCCCTGGGTGCTTTATAAGGCAAATGGCGACACAGAAGTGCTGTATGGAGGCATGTGGTTCTCAAGAAAACGTAAAGGTGTCATCGCTGATTACGAAGAAGTGGAAGTGGGGACTACTGGTGTATATGAGATTCAAGGTACTGCAGAAATTGGCAGGCCAGAAAACATCGAAGACTATTTTTTCCTTCCTGCAGCCGGCTACTACAAAGAAGGAAAGCTTTACGAGCGTTCCTGTCGTGAAAATGGAGTGCTGAAAATTGGAAGTGGATTTTATTGGTGCGGTGAAACAATGGGCGAAAAGCCTCATGTCGGGGTTTTACATGGGAACTCTTCTTTCTATTATAATGACAACTCTTTTTATTTGGCCTTTAATCCTCTTGCAAGGTCCGTTGTACTGAAGCTCGCAGGAAGCAGGGAACTTGGATTAGTTCGCCGTAGCATGCCCATTGAATATTGACGGAGTATTCCGGATCTTTATTTTATTTACTTTTTGGAATCTCCGGCGTTGTGAGACGGCGGAGATTTTTCATTTCCATACGCATTTAAATCATTTCCAATGCCGTGTTTTCCATTCAAGACATCGACTATTCAGTGTTTTCATGATGCAGGGCAGGATTTTCAAACTTGCCGTCAAAACAATCTTTGTTTTTCTTGAAAAACTTAGTGTTTCAACTTTCTCTGCCAGTTTTTACCAATCGCTTGTATATGCCGCCCTTGTTTATTGATGTCATCACGGATGAGATGAATGTTGTTGAAAAACTCATTAAATGCCGTTTGCAACACGTTGGGCTGCCGTTTGCTGACATCGCCGTTGGCATTTATGATGACTTTTATGCCTTTTTCTTGAATGGCTATTTCTATGTCCCGACCAGTTTCTACGGGGTCTCCGTCATAATGGATGTAGCCAGGCTTTGAACGATGTATTTTTATCTTTTTGGTCTTGAAAGTCTTTATCTTCGAGTTCTTGTTTAAGGTCTTATTAAACATGTCAATGCTAATCTGGGGCGCATCGAAGATGTCGAACGGCTCCATGATGATGACATCAAGCATTCCGTCGCTCATCGAAGCTTGTGGTGCGATGTAGGCGTTGTTGCCATATTGCGACGCATTGGCACAGGAAATCAAGAAGGCTTTGTAGCGTTTAGTTCCCGACTCGTCTTCTATCTCATAGATTTCAGGTTGATAGGTGAGCCCCTCCAACAACACGTTCTCAACGTATGACACCACGCCGCGCTTGTTGCTGTTGGCGAATTTCATGCTAATAAAAGCGTCAAAACCCATGCCGCATGTACAAAAAAAGGGATTGTCGTTGATGATGCCATAGTCAAGGGCCTTGACCTTGCACTCATTGATCACATCAATGGCCTTTTCGATGTTCATTGGCAAGAGGAGGTGTCGTGCCAGCCCGTTGCCGGACCCACAGGGGATAATGCCCAGTGCCGTGTCAGAGTGTACCAATGCAGACGCCACTTCATTGACGGTTCCGTCGCCGCCGACAGCCACCACGATGTCGGTGCCTTGCAGCCTGGCCTCGTGGGCAATCTCTTTGGCGTGCCCGGCATATTGGGTATATATAATAGTTGTGTTAAACCGTTCCTTGTCCAATTTCTTTTCAATCAATGTCGGAATTTTCTCCTTGCTGACTGTCCCTGAAATAGGATTGAGGATAAACAATATGTCGAGGCGATTCTCCATAAGCAGATGATGTTGCAAAATTAATAAAAACATCGCAATTCTCTTGCAAGAAGACATAAAAAACACCCCAAAAGAATATTTCTTGTTAAAAACCCTTGATTTTAGCCACATATTTTGTAACTTTGCAACTTGAATTAAAAAACAAGACATTTGTCTGATCATAAAATATTACCCTATGGGGCAGTTACAAGAAAAATATAAAGTTTACCGCGATCCGCAGCGTTTCATGGAGCAAGGAGTCTATCCTTATTTCCGCGAAATAACAGGAAAGCAAGGTGCCAGAGTGAAAATGGAAGGGCACGACGTCCTTATGTTTGGTTCAAACGCATATACCGGACTAACGGGCGACCAGCGCATCATTGATGCAGCGAAGAAAGCATTGGACACATATGGTTCAGGCTGTGCAGGCAGCCGGTTTTTGAACGGGACATTGGACATTCACCGACAGTTGGAGGTGGAATTGGCAGAGTTTGAGCAGAAAGACGATGCCTTGTGTTTCTCTACAGGGTTCTCCGTGAATTCTGGTGTCTTGTCCGTATTGTGTGGAAAAGGCGACTACATCATCTGTGACGACCGCGACCACGCCAGCATCGTCGATGGCAGAAGGCTCTCATTCGCTACACAGTTGAAATACAAGCACAATGACATGGAGGACTTGGAACGCATACTTCAGAAGCTTCCGCTAGAGGCCATCAAGCTCATCGTCGTAGATGGCGTTTTCTCCATGGAGGGCGACCTCGCCAAATTACCGGAAATCATACAGTTGAAACATAAATACAATTGTTCGGTAATGGTCGACGAAGCGCACGGGCTCGGCGTTTTCGGCCGTCAAGGACGCGGTGTGTGCGACCATTTCGGCTTGTTGGACGAAGTGGACTTGATAATGGGCACTTTCAGCAAAAGCCTTGCCTCTATCGGCGGGTTCATTGCCGGCGACGCCGACACGATCAACTATTTGCGCCATACCTGCCGCACCTATATTTTCAGTGCCTCAAATGCACCAGCGGCGACGGCGGCGGCGGCCGAGGCCCTGCACATCATTCGTCAAGAGCCTGAACGCATCGAAAAGCTGTGGGAAATCACGCGATTTGCCCTGCGCCGCTTCCGCGAAGAAGGTTTTGAGATTGGCGACACTGAAAGTCCGATCATCCCATTGTATGTGCGCGACTTGGAAAAAACGTTCTTGGTGACGAAACTGGCTTTCGACAGAGGCGTTTTCATCAATCCGGTCATCCCGCCCGCCTGCGCCCCGCAAGACACACTTGTACGCGTGGCATTGATGGCGACTCACACAGAAGAACAGGTCGAAGAAGGCGTACAAGTGCTCAAGCAAATATTTGTTGAGCAGGGAATCATAAAATAATACCCGTAAAATTTGCAGGGATGGAAAAAAAAACATATCTTTGCACCCGATTTCAACCCGTGTAGGGTAACGGGGTGTAGCGCAGCCCGGTAGCGCGCCTGGTTTGGGACCAGGTGGTCGCAGGTTCGAATCCTGTCGCCCCGACACCCGAGAAAGATGGAGGCCGAAGACATTTTGGCCTCCATCTTTTGTTTTGTATTCATCTGTTTCCCAAAATCCTCATGAATGCTTGATGATGGCTGTATTTGAATTCGAGTTGAAGAAGGCAGTAAGAAAAAGGCCTTGAAGCGTTCCATCACACTTCAAGACCTTTGTCTTTGGCATTTTCGAATGATGCGGGATAGTATTTTCTATCAACCCTTTCTTATTTTAAGCTCAACTTCCATTTCCTGCTGCATTTCTTTTGCCTTTTCTGCTGCAATTGACGCAAAATCCTCATCACAGGAAGCATAAATAATGCCACGGGAGGAGTTTACAAGAAGTCCGCAGTCCGATGTCATACCATATTGGCAGACTTCAGCCAAACTGCCGCCCTGAGCACCCACGCCTGGCACAAGCAGGAAATGTCGAGGCGCGATGCGACGAATGTCTTCAAACATGCGCCCTTGTGTGGCACCGACGACATACATCATATTCTCAGCCGTTCCCCATTGCATAGACGTTTTGAGAACTTTTTCGAAAAGGCGCTCGCCGTTTTCGTCCTTCATGAGCTGAAAATCTTGCGAGCCCTTATTGCTAGTCAAAGCCAGCAAGACGACCCATTTCCCGTCGTAGCCCAGAAACGGCGTGACGCTGTCTTCGCCCATATAGGGAGCGACGGTCAGCGAGTCGACATCGTATTCCTCGAAAAACGTCCGCGCATACATTTTCGACGTGTTGCCGATGTCGCCACGCTTGGCATCGGCAATGATGAAGTGATGCGGATAATTTTGCTTTAAATATCGAATGGTCTTTTCAAATGAAGCCAGGCCTTTTACGCCAAACGCCTCGTAAAACGCCAAATTGGGCTTGTAGGAGACGCAATAGGGTGCCGTTGCATCGATAATTGCTTTGTTAAAGGCAAAAATCGGGTCGTCTTCCTTCAACAAGTGGGGAGGAATTTTCTTGAGGTCAGTGTCCAGACCTACGCAAAGAAAAGATTTTTTCGTGAAAATCTGTTGAATCAGTTGTTCTTTGGTCATAATTTTATTGTTTTTTCGACTTGTTCTTGAAATATTGACAGGTGCAAAAGAGCATCACGACGGCAAACCACCAAAGGATTAGAATACCGAAGCCAACCCAAATGGTGTCGGCGTTGCGGCCAAAGTAATTGGCAGGGAGGAGCCCCATGGCGCCAAGGAGGAGCACGAAGAAATGCTTTTTCTTTAATTCTCCGCGCAATGGTTCAAAAAAAGCCCACATAAGCGTTGTTTTCAGATAAAAATAATCCTAGAGTTCTGTTTCCTTTAACCTTTCTGCATTTTCAGCAATTGTCAAGGCATCAATCATCGGCTGGATGTCGCCGCCGAGGAAGCCTTGCAGGTCATGCGTCGTGAAACCGATGCGATGGTCGGTCACGCGACCCTGCTGGAAGTTGTAAGTGCGGATTTTCGCCGAGCGGTCACCCGTGGAAACCAGGCTTTTCCGCCGGCTGGAAATGTCGTCGACGTATTTCTGGTGTTCCTTGTCATAAATAAAGGTGTAGAGGCGGCTCAGCGCGCGCTCCTTGTTCTTCGGCTGGTCGCGCGTCTCGGTGCACTCAATGAGGATTTCCTCGGTCTCGCCCGTGTTCGGATTTTTCCACATGTATCGCAGGCGCACGCCCGACTCAACCTTGTTCACGTTCTGACCGCCGGCACCCGACGAGCGGAACGTGTCCCACTTGATCTCGCCCTCGTTGATGTTCACCTCGAATTTGTCGGCCTCTGGCAACACGGCCACCGTCGCCGCTGAGGTCTGCATACGCCCGTTCGATTCGGTCACAGGCACGCGCTGCACGCGATGGACACCCGATTCGTACTTCAATATACCATATACATCGGCCCCAGAAACCGCGAAGTCTATTTCCTTGAATCCGCCCACGGCTCCCTCGCTGACGCTGGTGATGGAGAGTGCCCATCCTTTCTGGTCGCAAAAGCGTTTGTACATATTGAATAAGTCGCCCGCAAACAGGCACGCCTCGTCGCCGCCCGTCCCAGCGCGGATTTCCATCTGCACGTTCTTCGCGTCCTCGGGGTCTTTCGGAATCAGCGCAATCTTGATTTCCTCTTCCAAACTTGGCTGCAACTCCTCGTTGGCGGCCAGTTCCTCGCGCGCCATCTCCTTCATCTCGGGGTCGCTCTCGTTGGCGAGAATGTCTTTTGCCTCGGCAATCGCATTCAGGCATGCCACATAGCGCTTTCTTGCCGACATAATGTCGCCAAGATCCTTGTATTCCTTCGTCAATTTCACATAGCGACCTTGGTCGGCGATGACATCCGGGTCGGTAATCAGTGTCGAAACCTCCTCGAACCGTGCTTCCAAGCCGTCGAGTTTCTGTAAAATTCCGTTATTTTCCATAATTGTTTGCAAAGTTACGATTTTTTTTCCCTAAAAATCAACGTCATATTAAATAAAAATTCTATCTTTGCAAAAAAATTACTATTATTAATGGACCTTTCTAAATGAAAGATGAAAAATTTATCAATAATTAACTTAATATTTACATTAAAAAATACTATTATGAAAAAATTTAAGATTCAAACTTTGTTGCTGTCAACGATGGCATTGGTTTTCATTTCAACGTTTACCATGACGCTCACTTCATGTGGCGACGATGAACCGGAGGCGACTTCGCTTTATCAGCAGTGGGAACTAAAGGATTTTGCAAAAATCTATGCTGGTGAAGAAGCCGAGGATGGCACAAAGTTTACTGACGAGTTCAACGCTATTGTTGTAGATTTTTCTCAAAAAGGTAAGGTGATAACATTGGTACGGAAAAAGTCTGACGGGAAGTGGTACACTATGGTGGAAATGAATATTATTGTTAAAGAAATCAGTTCATTGAATGGAATAGTTTTTGAAATCGATCCAGACGATGGCGAGGAATATCCCCTGATGTCATACCTCATTAATCCTAATAACAATACGCTCGTTACAACATTACCAGAATTTGAGGGGGAGGTGCTCACACATGTGTTCAAGCCAACAAAAGGCATCAAAAGCGCTGGAAAAGTCGACGAAAAATGGCGTTAAATCTAGGTAAATAATGTTTTATACGCTTTAAATAAATAAAATCCCCGCTTCACACATTGATGAAACGGGGATTTTATTGTTATCCACAAGTTCAATAGACGAACTCTCCGTGCTCCGACTCGATGGCCAGCGAGCGTATTCCTTCTTCAATTCGTCCGACCATCTGCCCGTCGGTGTTGACAAGCTCGAAACGTCGATGATTTTCATGGTTGGTGACAAAAACACAAAAGACACTGAAAATTTCATAAATTTGCTCGTTTTTTCGTTTTTTTTTGTATCTTCGCATTCGTAATTCTGGATTTTGCCATGTATGAAAAAGTATAATCTCGGTTTCGTGACTGACAAAGACATTTACGAA
>ONQK01000122.1 GCA_900319895.1 uncultured Prevotella sp.
AAAAATGACTATATTTGCAGGAAAATGACATTGGTATGAAAGAATTCGTAATATCCGAAACACAGTCAGAAACCGCCGTCTTGGTAGGGCTCATTACGCAGGAACAGAACGAAGATAAGACAAAAGAGTATCTTGACGAGCTGGAATTTCTTGCCGACACCGCCGGTGCCGTTACGGTAAAGCGTTTTACGCAAAAGGTGAACGGCCCTAATCAGACCACTTATGTCGGAAAAGGTAAATTGGAAGAAATAAAGCAATATATTCTTGACGAGGCAGATGCGGAGCGTGAAGTGGGGATGGTGATTTTTGATGACGAACTCTCGCCGCGCCAGATGCGGAACATAGAGAACGAGTTAAAGGTGAAAATACTTGACCGGACGAGCCTGATACTCGACATTTTCGCCATGCGTGCCCAGACAGCCAATGCCAAGACCCAGGTTGAACTGGCGCAATACCGCTATATGCTGCCGCGGCTACAACGTCTCTGGACGCACTTGGAACGACAAGGCGGCGGCTCTGGCGGCGGTGGCGGGAAAGGAAGTGTGGGGTTGAGAGGCCCCGGCGAGACACAGCTTGAGATGGACCGTCGAATCATTTTGCAGCGCATCACGCTCTTGAAACAGCGACTCCTGGAGATTGAACGGCAGAAAATCACCCAGCGCAAAAACCGCGGGCGCCTCATTCGTGTGGCATTGGTTGGCTATACCAACGTGGGGAAGTCAACCTTGATGAACTTGTTGGCCAAAAGCGAGGTTTTTGCCGAGAACAAGCTTTTTGCCACGCTTGACACCACTGTGCGCAAGGTCGTTATCGACAATTTGCCGTTCTTGCT
This sequence comes from uncultured Prevotella sp., assembly GCA_900319895.1. Classification (GTDB taxonomy): domain Bacteria; phylum Bacteroidota; class Bacteroidia; order Bacteroidales; family Bacteroidaceae; genus Prevotella. The sequence continues at coordinate 833 of ONQK01000122.1, forward strand.
TGCCGACACAGTCGGGTTTATACGGAAATTGCCCACCGACTTGGTCGATTCATTCAAGTCGACGTTGGATGAGGTGCGCGAGTCCGACTTGCTTTTGCATGTGGTAGACATTTCGCATCCTGACTTTGAAGAACAAATAGCGGTGGTGGAGAAGACGCTAAGCGACTTGGGCTGCGCCGACAAGCCTTCAATGATTGTTTTCAATAAGATCGACGCCTATACTTGGATTGAGAAAGAGCCCGACGACCTCACGCCGCCCACACGCGAGAACATCAACCTGCCAACTCTTCAAAAGACGTGGATGGCAAAGCTCAACGACAATTGCTTGTTTATCTCTGCGCGCGAGAAACAAAATATAGAGCAGTTGCGCGACATTGTCTATGCCAAGGTCAAGGAGCTGCACGTTCAGAAATATCCCTATAATGACTTTCTTTATACAACTGAATAACCTGCGATGGCAAATCAAAGATCACTGACCCAACAAGAAGTTGCAGCCCTCGAAGCTCAGGGCTGCCAGGCTGAAGATTGGTCGCAAGTCCTGGTGGCCGAAAATTTTGATGCACGTTACGTCAAAAATACGCGGTTTTATGGAAAAATAGTACTTGGTGCTTTTGAAAAAGACGTCGAAGTGGGCCTTGACTTCTTCCGTCACAGCGGCATTTTTAACGCCACCTTGCGCAATACAACCGTTGGCAACGACTGTTTAATCGAAAACATCGGTTGCCATATCAATAATTATCGTATCGGTGAGCATTGCTGCATCATCAATGTCTGCACGATGGAGACCACCGAAGAGGCGCTCTATGGGCAAGGTCAGCGGATTTCTGTGCTTAATGAGGCAGGAGAGGAAGGAAATGTCTTCGTCTTTGAAGGCTTGACCAGCCAGTTGGCTGCCCTGACCGTCAAGTATGCGGGCGACAGCTTATTGATGCAGAACATTGAAAGAATGGTTCAAGAACAAGTCGCAGACAGCCGCAAGCCTTATGGTATCGTGGGATCCAGGGTGAAAATTATCAACACCCAAGAAGTCATCAACACCCTTATTGGTAGCGACAGCGAAATCAATGGGGCCAAACGGCTGGCGGAATGCACGATTACAGGGTCTGCCCAGGCCAGCGCCTATATTGGCAGCGGTGTCATCTGCGAAGAAACCATCGTGTGCGACGGTGCTTCTGTGTTGAACTCAGCCATTTTGCAGAATTGTTTTGTGGGCGAGGCATGTCGCATTACCAATGGATTTACTGCTGAAAATTGCGTGTTCTTTGCCAATTCATACATGTCTAACGGCGAAGCCTGCGCTTCTTTCTGCGGCCCTTTTTCGGCCAGTCATCATAAAAGCACATTGCTCATTGGTGGCATGTTCTCGTTTTACAATGCAGGTTCGGCGACCAATTTCTCCAACCACGCCTATAAGATGGGCCCCATACATTATGGGATTTTGGAACGTGGGACCAAGACGGCGAGCGGCGCCCACCTGCTTCATCCTGCGAACATCGGCGCCTTCTCTGTTTGTCTCGGAAAGATAGAGTCACATCCCGACACCCGGATATTCCCCTTTTCTTATGTCATTGGCGACGGTGCGGCTGCTTGGCTTGTTCCGGGCAGGAATTTGATGACGGTGGGGCTTTTCCGCGATGTGACCAAGTGGGAAAAACGTGACAATAGACCCGAAAACGAGAAAAAGAGCCTCATCAATTTTGACTGGCTAAGTCCATTTACGCTACAGAATGTGATGCAAGGGCTGCGATTTCTTCAAGACTTGTGCACACATGGCAAGGAAACGCATCGAATCTTTGAGTTCAATGGGTTGAAGATGAAAGAGAGCTCACTGCGTAAAGGCATTGAATACTATGATATGGCCGTGAAATTGTTTTTGGGTGAAACCATCCACAATACTGCCTTCAACCAGGTTGAGGCAGCCCGTGAGCAATATCGTTGGAACGATTTGGCGGGCTTGTTGCTACCTGACGTGGAAGAGGTGAAGATGGTTGAAGACATCAAAAATGGTGAGATGACAAGCCTCTCAGACCTTGAAAATGCTTTTGTTGACGTGCATGGCAAATATTTGGACTATAAGTGGGCATGGACTTGCCAGTTGATTTGTGAATACTATCAAACCGAGGTGCTGACAGAGGAGATTGCCGCGAAAATTGATGAAGACTATCGTGAGGCTCGCAAAAAATGGATTGAAGGTGTCAGAAGTGATGTGCAGCGCGAATATGATTTAGGCGATGTTGACGAGGCAACCTATCTCCGCTTTATGGATAGCATCCGATGAGGTGTGTGTATCCGAGGCCTTTCCAGTGTTGCATTAACCGAACTTCCATTTCCTGTTGGATTCCAATATGAAACGGCATGGGGAGCTGTTGTCTTTGTTCCCCATGCCGTAATTAACAATCAAATATTTTATTCCATGCTTAGAAATGCAGCTTCACGTCCAAGCCGATTTGGAACGGATTCCCCCTTTGTGCCGAATAAATGGGGCGTCCCGTGGCTTTGCTCAGGAAGGCAAACGTGTTGTACTTCGTGTCGGTAAGGTTTCGTCCCCAAAGTTTCACGGTCGCAAGTCCAAAATCTGCTTGCAGATGTGCACCTGCAATGGCATAGAGGCTTTGGTCGAAAGTATTGAGTTCATCCCAGAAGATGCGTCCCATGGCATTGACATTTGCCCCGAGTGTCAGGCTGCGCAGCCCGCGCTCGGCAATGTCGAAACGGTAGTCGGCCATTGCAGAGAACGTGTGTCCTGGCACAAACGGCACGCGTTTGCCTTTGTAGTCAATATTGCCGCCGCGTGCGCTTTCTTTGGTGGTGTATTCCTGAAATTTAGCCATCGTGTAGCCGTAATTGGTAGCCCAAGTCAGGTGGTTGTCCAGTGCGCTTCCGTTTAGCGAGAGCTCAAGTCCGCAGCTATAGCTCTTGCCGGCATTCACCATTTTTCGACCATAGCCGTAATCTTCGGTGAAGATGGAGAGTTGCTGGTTGCGGATTTGCATGTAATAGAGGGAGAAATCAGCATGAATTTTGTTGTTCAGCAGATTCAGGTGCGTGCCCAGTTCATAGTTCCAGCTTTCCTCGGGCTTGAATTCAATTCCGTCGCGCAGGGTTGCGTATTCCTCTTCGCTGTGTTGAATCACTTTTTCGATGTCGGTGCGGGTTTGCATAGCCTCCATCAAGACACCTTGCAGGTTTTTCTGTACATCGTTTTGGATGATGTCGCCGAACATTTGCACGTTGAAGCCGCCCGCCCGGTAGCCTTTGGTCAGCGTGGCGTAGAAATTGCTGCCGTTGTCGAGTTTGTAGGTCAGCCCGAACTTGGGCAGCAGTTGGTTGTATGTCGCTTTTTCTTTGTGCTTGAAGTGGCTCAAAACTTTGGCCATGCCGTTGGCTCCCATGATGCTGAAGTCGATTTGCGAGTCGCCGCTCGTGTCGTAGGCGATTTTCGATTGTGTGAAGTCGTAGCGCAAGCCAATGGTTCCCACCAAATGGTCGGTGATGTCAACGTTTGACTCGTGAAAAATGCCTAGGTTGAACTGTGGTGTGTTGAAATGGCAAGGCACGAAGAGTGACATGTTGAGATGGACTCCGCCCGCGCGCTCGATGGCCGCCCGCGCCGCTTCTTCGCTCATCCCTCTGTCCATCATGCTTTTGAGAATGGGCTGATAGATCATGTTTTCGATGTTGTTGCTCATCATGCTGCTGAAAGCCGTGCCAAAACGGTTGGGCGCCGTGGTGGTTAGCCAGGTGTATGCGCCAAAAATCCCAGAGGTC
>ONQK01000077.1 GCA_900319895.1 uncultured Prevotella sp.
ATCCTGCCTATGACGGGAAAATTGATGGTGCCGTTGTTGTCCACCAGGTATTTGTACATATTGGTGCTGCTTCCCGAATTATTCGCCGTTGTATTGATGCTCCCCGAGGGCGAGATGTTGAACATGGCGGAGGCCTCAGGGTTGAGGGTGGACACCGAGATGGTCAACTCGTCTTTGGGCATGATCTTGGCATCGTGCAACGCACGTTCCCCCGCCAGGTGGACGGTGTCGATATTTTGCCAGTAAGCCACTTCTTTGCTCCCCCTACAGCTTGTTCCTAATGCTAAGATTAGTAGGAATAATACAAAAGGTATGAATATCTTTTTCATAAATCAATGAAATTTTCATTAAAACGTTGCAAAAATACATTTATTTTTTCTATTATACAAATTATTTAAACACTTTGTTCTTGGGGAAAAGGCTAAAAATGTTGAAGTGCAAAGGTTTTCCTCGATTTTTTTGTTTTTTTGCAGGCTTTGCAGTATCTTTGCAGTTTAAAATGACAGCAAAATGATTCCAACATCGGTCTTCCAAGATAAAAAAGTGGCGTATTTCACCCTTGGCTGCAAACTGAACTTCTCGGAGACGTCTACCTTTGGGCAGATGTTGCAAGAATACGGCGTGCGTGCGGCGCAAAAAGGCGAACAGGCCGACCTTTGCTTGATCAACACTTGTTCGGTGACAGAAGTGGCTGACAGCAAATGTCGGCAGGCCATCCACCGCATGGTGCGCGAGCACCCGGGCGCTTTTGTCGTGGTGACGGGCTGTTATGCCCAGCTTAAGCCCGAGGAAGTGGCACACATCGATGGGGTGGACCTCGTGCTGGGAAGCAATGAGAAGGCGGACTTGATACAGTTCCTGGCTGAGGCCTGGAGCCGTAGGGAGTCGAATGCTGAGCCTGCATTGAAAGGCGGTCTTCATGAGTTTCATTCGGTGAAGACGAAAGACATCAAGTCGTTCGCACCGTCGTGTTCGCGTGGCAACCGCACCAGGTATTTCTTGAAAGTGCAAGACGGTTGCGACTATTTTTGTACTTACTGCACCATCCCTTTTGCCCGCGGATTTAGCCGAAATGCCTCGGTGGAGAGTTTGGTCGCCCAGGCGGAAAATGCAGCACATGAGGGGGGGAAGGAAATCGTACTTACGGGTGTGAACATCGGCGATTTCGGAAAAACGACCAACGAGAGTTTCATGGACTTGGTGCGCGCCCTGGACCAGGTGGAGGGCATCAGACGCTTTCGCATCAGTTCGCTGGAACCAGACTTGTTGACAGATGAGCTGATTGAATTTTGTGCGTCTTCAAGGGCTTTCATGCCACATTTCCACCTGCCTTTGCAAAGCGGATCCGACACCGTGCTGAAACTTATGCACCGCCGTTATGACACGGAACTTTTTGCACATAAGGTGGAATTGATCAAAAAATGTATGCCGCACGCTTTCATCGGTGTGGATGTCATGGTCGGAACACGCGGGGAGACCGAGGGCTGCTTTGAGGAGACCTATCGTTTCTTGGAAGGTCTTGATGTCACCCAACTCCATGTCTTCCCTTACTCAGAGCGCCCGGGGACGGCTGCTTTGCGCATACCACATGTCGTCCCAGATAAGGACAAGAAGGAGCGCAGCAAACGTTTGTTGGCCCTTTCTGAAGAAAAAACTTGGGCGTTTTATGAGAAGCACATCGGAGAAACGGCAGAAGTGCTGTTCGAAAAGGCGGTCAGAGGACGTGCCATGCATGGATTCACTGAAAATTATGTCCGAGTGGAGCTGCCTTCCGCAAGCGTGGGTGCCGAACTGGACAATCAGATTGTGAAGGTTGCATTGGGTGATTTCAATCATGATAAAACGGCGCTGAAAGTGGTCTTACAACCATAGGGCAGTCAAAAAGCGTGAAAAGATGAGAATAGCGGTTGTTATACTGAATTGGAACGGGCGGTCGATGTTGGAGCGCTTTCTGCCTTCGTTGATGGACGGCTTGCACGCCGAGGCAAAAGTCATCGTGGCAGACAATGCCTCGACAGACGATTCTGTCGTCTTCTTACAAGAGAATTTCCCGGAAGTCGAGCGTATAGTCTTGGACAAAAACTGGGGCTTTGCCGAGGGATACAATAAGGCTTTGCGGCAGATTGCGGCAGAATACTATGTGTTGCTTAATTCCGATGTGGAGGTGACCCAAGGCTGGCTGGCCCCGCTTTTAGATTTTATGGACACCCACGGCGAGGTGGCCGCCTGCCAGCCGAAGCTCTGTTCCGAGGTGGAGCATGGAAGCTTTGAGTACGCCGGGGCATGTGGCGGCTTCTTGGACAGCTTAGGCTATCCGTTTTGCCGCGGCAGGGTTTTCGACACCGTTGAGCAAGACAGCGGACAGTACGACACGGTCGCGGATGTCTTGTGGGCAACGGGCGCGTGTCTTTTTATACGCAGCCGGGACTATTGGGCGGCTGGCGGCTTCGACGGTCGTTTTTTTGCCCATAGCGAAGAGATCGACTTGTGCTGGCGGCTCCGGCTTCAAGGCAAACGTATTGTCTGCGTCCCAGGCAGCGTGGTCTACCATGTGGGGGGCGGCGCTCTGCCCAAGAGCAATCCGAGGAAGACTTTTCTGAATTTTAGGAACAACCTGACCATGCTTTACAAGTGCATCGGCAATGACCGGGAGCTGCGGCGCGTGATGCGATGGCGCTGGTTCCTGGATTATTTGGCGGCTTGGCAGGCACTGTTGTTGAAGGGGAAATTGGGCGATTTTAAGGCCATTTACCAAGCGCGGCGGGCTTTTCGGCAGTGGCGGGCGGACTTTGATGCAGAACGGGCAGAAATCAGGAGAAATAGTGTTCAAGAAAGCGTCGTAGGGCAGCAACCGTATTCCATACTTTGGCAATATTATGTGCGGAGGCGGCGCAAATTTAGTCAGTTGCCTTGAAGTCAAAGCGTTTTTGATGTCAGGCGGTGGCAGTTGGGCTGCGAGGATAAGCCTGAAAACATCTAAGTACGAGGCAACCGTCAAAAGATGGACCTTCCATTGATTTAAAGTATCCTTTTGAGCTGGTGGGAGCCTTTGATATAAAGTTTTCCTTGAGTTAAACCCTCCATCGATTTAAAGTATCCTTTTGAGATGAAAGTTCTTTTGAGATGCAGTTTTCCTGAGAGTCATCAAGCTTTTGAGAGGTTTTGCCCAGGCTTTCTTCGTGGGAAAATGGAAATTGCCTGTTTAGAGAGAGTATTGACAGAGGGTTGAGAAGAAAACAAGTGAAATTTAGAAGAAAAACGAGGGAAAAAATGTGTTTTATAGCAAAATCAGCATAAAAAGAGCTGTTTTTTAAGGAAATTAAATGTTTTTTTACAAAATTAATGCCATATTGATTTTTTTTTACTATATTTGCAATGTCTTTATTTGAATAGTAGAAAAAGTGAAACGCTCAAAACTTATCATGTTATTGGTCGTGCAGGTTTGTATTTCATGTGAGATGAAATTCAAGCCGGCAGGTGAGGAGGAAGTCTTCTCACATTTTGAAGTTGTCCGTTACGACCGTTTGGAAAACCGTTTTTTGACCACAGGCGACTATTCAGCCATCCAGCAAATGTGTACGGATTACCCGATGGAAACGCGCATGCTGTTGGAAGACATGCTGAAAATAGGCGAGGTGAATGATCCTGAAATCAATTCTAAATTCCTGAACTTTTTCCAAGATACGACATTGCAACACATCCTTACGGAAGTGGGGCTGCAATATGTTAACATGGAAGACATCAACCAAGAGTTCGTAAAGTCGTTTAAATATTTGCGAAGGTGGATCCCCGACATCAAAATCCCCTTGATTTACACGCAAATTGGCGACTTGTCGCAAAGTATCGTGGTGGGCGACCAGTCCATTGGTATTTCGCTGGACAAGTATTTGGGCGTAGATTTCCCGGTGTACAGCAAGTTCTACAACGAGGTGCAGCGTCGCTCGATGTGTCGTGAGATGATTGTGGCAGATTGTCTGACCTTTTACTTGATTAGCCTGTACCCGATGAAAAACCTGGATTTTGTCGTCCAGACCGACCGCGACTTATACATGGGGAAAATCATGTATGTGGTCAACAAGGCTACTGGACGCAAGAGTTATGACACGAAGTTCGTGTCGATCATTGAGCGCTACATGGATAAAAATCCCTATTTGACAATTGCCGGACTGTTGAATATGGAAGATTACGATGATTTTTTATTGGCGGACTGATGTTGTGTGCATAATTTGCCCTGCCTGATGCCGTTTTTGCGTAGGTAATTGTTCAGGAGATTCGTGAACTCATGATTCTTGAGCCCCCAATCGGGTGCGATCAGCAGGTCTTTGGGCGACTGGCTCACGAACCGGTCGACAATGATGTCTTCTCTGAGGTGTTGAAGATATTCGCCGATGAACTCGATGTATTCCGAAGGCGAGTAGACATGAAACGGGTGCGCCGAGTATTCTTGTGCCAATTTTGTTCCCTTGATGATTTGCAGCTGGTGAAGTTTTAACGTCTTGACCGGGAGGCTCGATACAATCTCTGCCTGCCTGATGCTCTCTTCCTTGTCCTCTCCTGGCAGCCCGACGATCAAATGAATGCCCGTTGTGATGCCGCGCAGGGCAGTTTGCTCGATGGCTTTTCGGCTGCATGCGGCGTCGTGCCCGCGGTTGATGCGCTGCAAAGTCTTTTCATTGAATGTTTCAACGCCATATTCCACGATGAGAAATGTTTGCCGGCTCAATTTTTGCAGCAGCCCCAGGGTCTCGTCATTGATGCAGTCGGGGCGCGTGGCAATGATGAGCCCGACGATGTCTTCTGTGTCCAAAGCCTCTTCGTAAAGCCTTTGAAGCCTCTCTACGGGCGCATAAGTATTGCTGTAGGCCTGGAAATAAGCAAGATACTTCATGTCCGGGTATTTCGCGCTGAAAAATTGCTTGCCTTTTTCCAATTGTAATTTGACGCTATCGTGATGATGGCAATAGGAAGGGTTGAACGTGCGGTTGTCGCAGTAAATGCAGCCGTTTTTTCCAACTTTTCCATCTCGGTTGGGGCAGGTGAATCCTGCATCGATGGAGATTTTTTGCACGCGGCAGTCGAGTTGCCGGCGGATCCAAGTCCCAAAATCGTTGTAAATCCACTCCTTTCCGAGCTGTCCCAAGTCTGTATATGCCATTTTTCCTGTATTTCTGAGAATTTTATTATAAACGCATTTTTAGGCGGTTTATTTTGGCCGTAAAAATACAAAGTTTTCTTTGAAACTGGGGCAAAAATCATTAAAAAAACGTTTTTTGAAGATTGTTGCCACATCTTTCAAATGAATGATGGATTCAAAGATAAAAATCTAAAAAAAATGCAATTCATTTCAAAAATAATTTCGTAACTTTGCAATAGTGATTACAAAATAAATATTTATAGGAAATTTATTGGTCAAAATAATATGAAGAAACATTTTATTGGAGTGCTTGCGGTGTTCCTTGGAATAGGAATGAACATGTATGCCGCCGAGCGCGTGACAGTCTCTCAAGTGACAAAAGGCTTTTTCTCGGCAGAAACGCTGAGTGCGGTGACACCGTTGAAAGGAACCTCAAACTATGCGCAGATTTCGAACAAGGGTAAACAAATCTCCGTCTATTCGTTTACCTCGGGGCGGCTTGTGGGCACATTGTTGGACGTGGAGAAATTAAAAGATGTGAACATAGGTAAGATCGACGGCTATTTGATGAGCGACGACGGCAAGAAGATGCTGATACAAACAGCAACGGAATACATTTACCGACGCTCGTTCAAGGCCGACTTCTATGTTTATGACTTGGCGCAAAAAACGCTGAAAAAGCTGTCAAATAAAGGGAAACAGCAGATTCCGGCCTTTTCCCCAGACGGTAAAAAGGTGGCGTTTGTGAGGGAGAACAACATATTCTTGGTTGATTTGACCCGAGAAGACGCAGAGGAGCAGATTACCTTTGATGGCAAGCGCAATGAAATCATCAACGGCTTGCCCGACTGGGTGTATGAAGAGGAGTTTGCGGCCCGCCGCTCGTTTGTCTTTAATGCCGATGGAACGATGGTCTGCTGGATCCGCTATGACGAGACAGCCGTGAAGACATATGCCTTGCAGATGTACAAGGGCCTCAGCCCGGCAATTGAAAGTAATGCGGATTATCCGGGAGAATATGCCTACAAGTATCCGAAGGCAGGCTACGATAATTCAAAAGTGACGGCGTGGAGCTATGACATCAAGCAGAAGAAAACGCGGCAAATAGACCTGCCTTTGGACGATGATGGGTATATTCCGCGTTTGGATGCCACAAAAGATGCCCAAAAGGTGCTCTTTTACACCATGAACCGGCACCAGGACAATCTGAAAATCTATGCAGCGAACCCTAGGACAGGGGCTAGCGGGAAGATTGTCGATGAAAAAATCTCCAAATATGTGCGCGAAGAAAGTGTTGTCAATGCCTGCGTGACAGAAAAGTACATCATCCTGCCCAGCGACCGCAATGGTTACATGCACCTCTATGTCTATGATATGCAGGGCAAACTGTTGAAAACCATCGACACGGGTACGACAGAGGTGAAAAACTGCTATGGGATGGACGAGAAGACGGGGGACGTCTATTTCCAGACAGCTGCCCCTACACCGATGGACAGGGCTGTCTATGTGATGCGCAAAAATGGCAGGATGGAATGCCTGACCAAGAACGTGGGGACTAACGGAGCAGTCTTTTCGGCCGATTACAAATACTTCATCCGCATTTGGAGCGACAGCAACCATCCTTATGTCTATACCTTGTGCAATAACAAGGGCAAGGAAATGAAGACCTTGATTGACAATCAAAAATTGGTCGATAAACTAGCGGCTTGTTCACTGCCCGACAAGCAATTTTTCACCTTCAAGACCTCTGATGGCATTGAGCTGAACGGATGGATGATGCTGCCCAAGGACTTTGATGAGCAGAAGAAATATCCTGTCGTCATGCACCAATACAGTGGCCCCGGAAGCCAGCAGGTGGTCAATTCCTGGAGCATCGGGTCAATGGGGCAGGGCGGCTCTTACGACTATGTCTTGGCACAAGAGGGATTCATCGTGGTCAGCGTTGATGGGCGTGGCACTGGCTCGCGCGGCGCCGACTTCGAGAAGTGTACCTACTTGCGCCTGGGCGAGAAAGAGGCAGAAGACCAAGTCGAAGCGGCTAAATATCTGGCAACCTTGGCGTATGTGGATGCTCATCGCATCGGGATCTGGGGATGGAGCTTTGGCGGATTTACCACGCTCATGAGCATGAGTGAAGGCAGCCGTGTCTTCAAGGCAGGCGTCGCCATCGCGCCGCCTACGAATTGGAAATTTTACGACAGCATCTACACCGAGCGCTTCATGCGTACACCAAAGGAAAATCCCGATGGCTACAACGTCAATCCAATAGCGCGTGCCGAGAAGTTGCATGGAAAGCTCCTGATCTGCCATGGCTTGGCAGACGACAACGTGCATCCGCAAAATGCGTTTGAATATGCAGAGGAATTGGTGCAGAAGGACAAGGATTTCGTGGAATTGTACTATACCAACCGAAATCACGGAATTTCGGGAGGCAATACCCGCAACCATCTGCTCAGGCAGGTGCTGAATTTCTTCAAAGACAATCTTTAGTGACATCAAAATACAAAAATTTATGAAAAAGTTATTATTAGGAGATGAAGCGATTGCACAAGGTGCGATAGACGCTGGTTTGAGCGGTGTGTATGCCTATCCAGGCACGCCGTCGACCGAGATTACTGAATATATTCAGGAGTCTCCTATTGCGAAGGAACGCGATTTGCACCGTCGCTGGTGCACCAACGAGAAGACGGCGATGGAGGCTGCCCTTGGCATGTCTTTTATGGGAAAACGTGCGTTGGTGTGTATGAAACACGTCGGACTGAATGTCTGTGCCGACCCGTTTGTCAATTCAGGAATGACCGGAACCAATGGCGGCTTGGTCGTGCTTGTTGCAGACGATCCGTCCATGCACTCTTCGCAAGACGAGCAAGACAGCCGTTTCTATGGCAAGTTTGCGATGATCCCCATCTTTGAGCCCAGCAGCCAGCAAGAGGCTTACGACATGATGGAGGTGGCTTTTGAATACTCGGAACGCGTGAAGCTACCAGTGATGATGCGCGTCACCACGCGTATGGCGCATTCAAGGGCCGTCGTTACCATTAAAGACCAGCCACGGCATGAAAATGAACTGAACTACAAGGCCGACTCCAGCAGTTGGGTACTCTTGCCAGCCAATGCCCGCCGGCGTAATGACATCGTCACGGCGCAACAGGCAGAACTGGAAATGGACGCGATGAAGTCGCCCTACAACCAATACATTGAGGGAAAGGATCGCTCAATGGGTATTATTGCCAGCGGAATCGCTTACAACTATCTCAACGAATGCTTTCCCCAAGGATGCCCCTATCCTGTACTGAAAATCAGTCAATATCCCTTGCCAAAGGACTTGGTGAGAAAGATGACGGAAGAGTGCGACGCCGTGCTCGTGGCTGAGGAAGGGCAGCCGTTCATTGAAGAGACACTTCGAGGCATCATGCCCGGAAATGCCGTCATCAAAGGCAGGCTGACGGGAGAACTGCCGCGTACGGGTGAACTGAACCCCGATTTCATGAAAAAAGCCCTGGGCGTCCCGCAAAACGAGAACCATGCCGCTTGTGAAAATGTGGTGCCACGTCCGCCGGCACTCTGCCAAGGCTGCGGACACCGCGATGTATACAGCGCTTTGAACGAAGTGCTGCGCGAGTACGAAAATCCGCGTGTCTTTGGTGACATCGGATGCTACACACTGGGATTCTTACCGCCTTACAGAGCCATTCACTCGTGCGTCGACATGGGCGCTAGTATTACGATGGCCAAAGGAGCGGCAGATGCCGGACAGTGGCCGGCCGTGGCCGTTATCGGAGACTCTACGTTCACGCACTCGGGCATGACGGGACTCTTGGACGCGGTCAACGAAAATGCAAACATCGTGGTCATCATCAGCGACAACCTTACAACCGGTATGACCGGAGGGCAAGACAGCGCTGGAACCAATAAGTTCGAAGCCATCTGCCGCGGGCTTGGCGTGCCAGAGGAACATTTGCGGGTAGTGGTACCACTGCCAAAGAACATGCCCGAGATCACGCAGATCATCCGGGATGAAATCCAGCACAAAGGCATCAGTGTCATCATTCCGCGCCGTGAGTGTATGCAAACGCTGCAGCGCCATTTAAAACAAAAGAAAGCAAAGGAGGCATAAATCATGAAAACAGATATTATTCTATGTGGTGTCGGAGGACAGGGAATCCTCTCCATTGCAACCATCATCGGCGAGGCTGCCTTGAACGAAAACTTGAACATCAAACAGGCTGAAGTGCACGGCATGTCGCAGCGTGGAGGAGATGTACAGAGCAACTTGCGCATCTCCAGCCAACCCATCCACAGCGATCTGATCGCACAGGGACAGGCAGATGTCATCATTTCCATGGAACCCATGGAAGCGCTGCGCTATCTGCCCTATCTGAAAAAAGACGGATGGATCATCACCTCCAGCACGCCTTTCGTCAACATCACCAATTATCCCGACATGGCTGTCATCAACGCCGACTTGGCGAAAATCGACAACCTCATCTCACTTGACATCGAACAAATGGCAAAGGACAACGGCGTGCCCAGGTCGGCAAACGTCATCTTGCTGGGAGCCGCACAAAAAGCCATTGGCATCGAGTACGGAAAACTCGAAAACGCCATCCGACGAGTTTTCGGACGTAAAGGGGATGCCGTCGTTGAGGCAAACATCAAGGCACTTGCCATCGGACGTGGGCAGCAGCGCTAGGCGGACAAGAAAAAAGTGAAGTAAACCCAACCCGATTTGGAGTATAGGACAAGAATCGCCGCAAGTCGTCAGTGCTTGCGGCGATTTTACGCCTACA
>ONQK01000123.1 GCA_900319895.1 uncultured Prevotella sp.
ACGCGCCCTGGTGCCGCGGAGGTGAAGTTGGAGGAAGAGATGGAGCGTTTGCGCTTTGCCTTGGGCATTGTGCGGCGTGAAGTGCCCAATGTGCTGCTGTCGGTCGATACGTTTCGTCCTGAAATTGCGACGATGGCGGTGGAGGAGTTTGGGGCGTCCGTCATCAATGATGTGAGCGAGGGTGGTGTGACGGGCATAGCAAATGTACGTCTTGATGGTGAGGCGACTGAGGTCCCGGAGATTTTTCGGACGGTTGCTCGTCTGCAAGTGGCCTATGTCTTGATGTCTGTTCGTCCTACGTTGGCGGAAACGTTGCAAGTGCTTTCTAAGAAAGTGCAGCTTTTGCGAAGTTTGGGTCAGAAAGATATTATCATTGACCCGGGTTTTGGTTTTGGAAAGACTTTGGGGCAAAATTATGCGCTGATGAGCCAGATGGAGTCACTGCATTCCCTGGAACTGCCCCTTTTGGTCGGCGTTTCTCGCAAAAGCATGATTTACAAGCTGTTGGAGACGACGCCAGATACTTCCTTGAATGCGACGACGGTGCTTCATTCCGTGGCTTTAATGAAGGGGGCGCATGTTTTGCGCGTCCATGACGTGCGCGCGGCCGTCGAGGCAGTTCTCATTCACGACGCTTTGTCCTCAAGAAGTGGCACTTTGTCTTTGCAAGAAAGGTTGAATAAATAAAATGATGTATTTATGCCGTTTGATTTTGGAATAAAAGATATTATTGACGTTGTCCTTGTGGCATTGGTTTTTTATTATGTGTTCAAAATGATGAAGGAGTCGCGTTCTCTGAACATCTTTTTTGGCATCATGGTATTTGTCTTGGTGTGGCTGTTTGTTAGTCAAGTCTTGAAAATGAGGTTGTTGGGGTCTATTTTGAACGTGGCTGTCAGCTTTGGCGGCTTTGTCTTGGTTTTGCTCTTCCAGGACGAAATTCGCAAGTTCCTGTACACCATCGGCGCACATCAGCGGGTAAGGGGATGGCGTCGCTTTTTCTTTTCTGCCGAAAAAAATGCGCGTCAAGACCGTCAGGCGATAGACCCGATTGTTAAAGCATGTTTGGCGATGAGCCGTAGCAAGGTAGGTGCGTTGATCGTAATAGAACGCAGCACGCCGCTTGACGATATTGTTGGGACGGGTGAGCTGATTGATGCAAATATCAGTGAGCGTTTGATCATGAATCTTTTTTTCAAAAACTCCCCGTTGCACGATGGCGCGATGGTTATTTCTAAAAAACGCATCCTGGCAACCGGCTGCATCCTGCCTTTATCCCACGATTTGGACATTCCAAAGGAATTGGGCCTGCGCCACCGTGCAGCCATGGGAATGTCGCAGGGGAGTGATGCGGTGGTGGTTATTGTTTCCGAGGAGACGGGCGGGATTAGCGTCGCCATCAATGGCGAGTTCCAGCTGCGTATTTCTGCTGAAAAGCTGGAGAGCATTCTGTTAAAAGAGTTGTCGCTGTAGGCTTTTTTGTCATTGTAGGCCAGAAGAGAGATGGGATGTTGCGCAAGAGTTGTCATTGACGTTTTTTCTTGCGTAGTGGGGTTTTTCCAAGAGTCTGTTTGGATTTTCAATCGTTTTGCCAGTCAAATCCTCATTCCCTTCTATGTTTTTTGAAGCCAGAGGTGTTTTTTATTGCTAAAAAAATAAAAAAAACGTTATATTTCAATACCTAAAAACCTTATTTTTGTCATTTTTTCATATTTTTGTGATGAATGACTGATGGCAGATTTTCTATTTAGGCGTTATAGAATTCTCTTGATTTGATAAAGAATAAAAATAATAATTTTAAAAAAGGTATAGATTATGAAACTCAAACATTACGTTTTGACAGCAGCAATCCTATGTTCGGGACTTTCTGCTTGGGCGCAGCGGTGGGATAACTACAAGCCTGATGATGAGACTGTGAAGTTGACGGAGACAAATCTTCCGATTGTGTTTTTGAATGTCAAGGGTCAGCAAATCGACCGCGACGGGCGCATTACGGCGCGTATGAAGATCATTGACAATGGCTTTGGTGGCGTGAACTATGGAGATACTTTGAGGCATCCCAACCAATTGATCAATTACGAAGGATTTGTGGCATTGAAATACCGCGGGAATTCTTCATTTACCAATAGTGACAAGAAACCCTATTCTTTTCGGCCTTTGGACAGGCCCTTGGAGGAAGGCGGCGTGAAGATGAAGGTGAAAATCCTGGGCATGGGCAAGGACAACAACTGGGCTTTGCAGGCACCATATACGGATAAAAGTATGATGCGCGACATGCTGTCGTTTGATTTGGCAAGACCTTGGCTGGAATATGTGCCACAGGGGAAGTATTGTGAGTTGATCTTGGACGGCACCTATTATGGGGTCTACATCTTGAGCGAGTTGGTGACAAAGGGCAAGAAACGTTTGAACCTGAGCGACCCGGGGATTTCGGGCGACTCGTTGACCGGCGGATACCTTGTGGAGGTTGACCGCCAGGATGCCTATGGATTTACGTCGAAATATGGCCCGGTGGACAACGATGGCAATGAAATCATGTTCAAGAGCATTTATTACCAATATAAGTTCCCCGAATACGAAGACATGGTGAGGCCACAATTCACCTATTTGCAAGGGAAAATCGATGAGATGGAAAAAGCCTTCTCGGATATAGATGGTCGAAGCGGCTCTTCAAATTACCGTCAACTGATAGACGTACAGTCATTTATAGACTTCCAACTCTCCATGGAATTGGCGCATAATGTCGACGGCTACCGATTGAGCTCAAAGCTCTATAAACGCTGTGACACAGAGGACGGCCGATGGAAATTGTCGCTGTGGGACATGGCGCTCGGCTTCGGCAATTCCGACTATTATGAAGGATGGCGGACGGACACTTGGATATGGCAGAACAACGAGGAATTGAGCTATGCCAACGACGAGCAGCTGGTGCCTTTCTGGTGGTATCAACTGAGCAAGGACCCGCAGTATGTGAATGAATTGAAAGCTCGATGGAAGCAATATCGTGACAGCAATTACAGCAATGCCAATATCAATGCGAAAATAGACTCTGTGGCGAATCTCTTGAAGGCAAAAGGCGCCGTCGCGAGAAACTCGCAGGCTTGGCCGAGATGGGGCAGGCGAGTGTGGCCCAATAAATACATCTCAGTGGACTTTGACGATGAAATTCGCTACCTCAAAAACTGGATAGCCAACCGTTTGAAATGGATGGACCAGGAGCTAGGCTATTCTTCAACTGCTATTGTCGGTGTTGAGAAAGACAAGCGGGCGCGCACCGTCATCGGAATATACACGTTGGACGGACGGCGTATTCAAAGGCCGCAGAAAGGCATCAATGTCATACGTTACAGCGATGGCACTTCCGAAAAATATGTCCACTAGGAATTTTATATGAAGTAAATTTGTGGCATCTGTTTACAAACAGCGCGAGGCGGGGGAGAGCGTCTTGCGCTGTTTGTCTTTGTGCACCCGGAATAGCCCCCTCTGGGTGGGCTGGAATTAAAAGCCGAACAACAACTTCTCCCCAGGTGGCGGCCTTGAGGACGTTGGGTGAACAGGAATCTAAAAGCAGGTGATCAACAACATGCTGTCAGGCGCCAAACTGGTGTTTGAGGCTTTGAGTGTTTAAATCGCATTTCATCCCCTTGTCGTTTTCACCCTTAAGACCTCTTGCCAGAGGAGGCGGAAAAACTCTGGGGCCGGCAGATGGGCAGGCCAATTTATCCGTTGGGACGAATCTTGTTGTAAGAAAACAAAAAATCCCCCGTAAAAATTACAAGGGATTGCTTTATTATAAGGACTTGCTTTCAAAGCCTTGTACCCAGACCCGGGGTCGAACCGGGATGGGTTGCCCCACTGGTGTTTGAGACCAGCGCGTCTACCGATTCCGCCATCT
>ONQK01000127.1 GCA_900319895.1 uncultured Prevotella sp.
CAACAATTTAAGACCTTTTTGAAACAAAGACAGCCATGATTTCCTCAAAAAACACCTTCCAAGCCATCAAGGACCTCCTGCGCCAGCAATGTCTACAAGAAGCCATTGTACAGCTTAAAAACCACATTGACGAAAGCCCTCAGTTTAGCATTGACGCTGAATTTGAAGAGCTCATCAGCAACTACAGGCTCATGCTTGAATACATGCAACAGGGATTCAAGGATCCAAGGCGTGCGGAAATTTACCAGAACTTGCTGCAAGAGATGTACCGAATCACTGCCAATTATGAAATAAAGCAGAAGATCTTAAGCTCAAAAATATACGGAGAGGCTGCCGCAAAAACGACTTTCAACGCCATACAACCAACAGAAATCAAGAACAAATTGGAATCTTTCGTCTCAGACAGTGTACTCATGGAGCTCAACATTGGAAAGAAGATGCAGGAAAAGCAAAAATTCATCTACCAAGAGCACTACGATTACATGAACAAGCTATTTTTCCACATCCTAACCTCCAAACAATGGCAAGCAGGAGAAGTGGAACTTTTCGAACAGATACTTTTGTCGCCGACCATCGATAAAAACGATGCTGCACTCATCATTAGCGCCATTTCCATTTCTACAACTAACGTGCTGGATATCAACAAATTAAAGGTCTTGACTAATGTCTATATGCAATCAAAAGAGCCACAACTCCAACAACGTAGTTTGATTGGGCTGGCGATGGCATTAAACGAAGATTGTGCAATATTTCCGGAACTAAAAGAAATGCTAATTCAAATTTGTCAAAACGAACATATCGCCAAAGAGTTCAAAGATTTGCAATTGCAGATATTCTATTGTCTCAATGCCGAGGACGACACCAGGATCATTACCGACGAAATCATGCCCGACATCATGCAAAACAACCAGTTTGACATCACAACCATGGGCATCAGGGAGCAAGACGAAGACACCTTGGAAGACATTTTGCACCCGGAACGGGCGGAAGAAGAGATGGAAAGGCTGGAAGAAAGCTTCAAAAAGATACAAAACATGCACAAAAACGGTGCCGACATATACTTTGGCGGATTTTCACAAATGAAGCGCTTCGCCTTCTTCTACACTATGCCCAACTGGTTTCGTCCATTTACCGACCAACATCCGGAAGTGGCACAAGCCATCAGCAAACTCGAAGAAATTGGCATCTCGGCAAACGGAATGCTCAATCAGGGACTTTTCTGCGACAACGACAAATACAGCCTCGTCTTAGCCATTGGGTCCGTCATCGACAAACTGCCCGACAGCATGAAGGAGACGATGGGCAGGATAGAGCTGGCGCCTGCGACTTTCTCTGATGAGGAAAAAAGTTCAATAAGCTATATAAGAAGAATGTATTTGCAGGATTTATACAGATTCTTCAAACTTTTCCCACAGGTCGACGAGCTGAAAAATCCATTTGAGAAAAACAATGGCGTAGTGAACAGCTTCTTTTTCAGCAATAAGCTGCTGGCGCAAACAAACTTGAAGAAAGAAGCGCCAGCAGTGGCGAACTATTTGGTCAAGACATCAAAAATCAACGAACTCGACGCACTCTTGAATGCCTATGGAGACGAAAACGACCCGCAAATGCTCATATTCCACGCCACACTCAACATGCAAATCGAGGAATACGGACAAGCTGTCAAATTTTTCCGGAAAATGCTGGAAGCCGATTCAGAAAACACCTATGCCCTGAAAGGCATTGCAAGAGCGTATTTTGCACTGCAAGACTACGAGCAGTCAAGCATTTTCTTCAAGACACTGACAACGATCAAACCCGACAACATTTCTTTTATGCTCAATTATTGCCTGTCGAGAATCAACCAACAACAGGCGGAAGAAACCCTTGAAACACTCTACAGGCTCGATTTTGAGCATCCGGAAAACCTTAGCGTACAACGCGTCTTGGCTTGGGCACTATTATGTAGCGGAAAAATAGAACAAGCAACTGCAACTTACCACAAAATACTCCAAACAAGTAAATTCAATCGCGAAGACAACCTATATATGGGCTATTGCCTGTGGATTTCAGGAAAAATCAAGGAAGCGGCCTGTCAATTCAGACAATACGACCCTGCAGGTTTGAGACTGCTTGGAGAGTTTGAAAAAGACCGTGTCTTACTCCAACAACACGGCATCAGCAAAACAGACTTCCACCTCATGAATGCCATTTCCAAGCAAAAATAAACGTCGAAATTAAAGCAACTGCTCGGCACGCATGAGGTCTTCAGGCGTATCAATGCCTATCGTCTCTACGCTGGTAATGCCCACCTTCACCCGAAACCCGTTCTGTAGCCAACGCAACTGCTCCAAACTCTCCGCCAGCTCCAAAGCAGAAGGCGGCAAAGCCGTGATTTGAGACAAGACGTCGGTACGGTAAGCATACAAACCGATGTGCTTCAAAAATGGGAACCTCCCCATCCACTCCCTGCGTTCCGCACTTCGGACAAACGGGACAACACTACGGCTAAAATACAAAGCATAACCATCATTGTCGAGCACGATTTTCGGCGAATTGGGATTTTCCAAGTCCTCCAACGAATGACGTGCCGTAAAAGGCATGCCAAGCGTTGCAATCTGCGTCCTCTCATCTTCAAAACATGCCATTACCGTCTCGATTTGCGAACGTTGAATGAAAGGCTCATCACCCTGGACATTAACAACTACATCAAATTCAGACGCGCCGATTTTTGCCATTGCCTCCTGAATGCGGTCTGTCCCACTCTGATGATGGG
>ONQK01000128.1 GCA_900319895.1 uncultured Prevotella sp.
ATCTCCTCTTATTCCTAGCGACACCCGTCGTTCCAGGGCCAGCGGTTCGGGAGATAGAGGACTTGCCTACTCGTACGTCCTACTTGTACGTCTATAAACCTGGAAAAGTACGGATGCCTCGTTTGATGTATTCAAGTCTCACCTCACATATTATATATTACACTATCATCCGCCAAATCTATTTTACATCCCATATTGACTGATTTTTCCGCTTGGCCGGCTCCATTTTGGAGTGTTTCAACGCCTATCCGCTAAAAAATGGCATGGGTATTTGACTTTGAAGCCATGAAACATTGCGCCATTTGCCATTTTTAGCCTTTATTCTGAGATTTTAAGCCGCAAAACATCTCTGTTTATATGCCACCGGCACATCGGCTGTCCGACAAAACTGACATTTCTGGAATGGGCTCATTTTTTTAGTGGGAAATGACAATATTACATTCTGCCCTGGCTGCAAATTTACATGCTATCACTACATGGCTACATACTTTCAGGTTTACAAGCTTTAATGCTACATACTTTCACGCAAAATATCAATCACTTCGGCCTGCGTCAGGACTTTATATCCACCTTCTAAGATGAAAGTACCTCGTGCTATTCCGTCGAACATATCCTCCGTAACGCCCAACTGCCTGACGCTTAACACCAAACCGATTTCCTTCATCCATTTTTCAAGTGCTAGTAGCCCTTCCTCTGCCAGCTGCCGCTGAGTCTTCCCAACGGGGCTAATTCCCCACACCGTTTCCGCAAAACGGGCGAACTTGTGCAAACCGCCGACCATGACATGGCGATAGTAAGCCAATGAAACGGCCGAGAGCGTCATGCCGTGCGTCGCATTCGTATAAGCACCGATTGACTGACCTATCATGTGAACCATCCAGTCTTGCGACTTGCCCATCTTGATCATCGTATTCAATGCCCAGGTCGCTGTCCACATGATATTGCTACGCGCCTCGTAGTCGTGCGGCTTTCTGACTGCAATCAAGCTGCTGTGCACCAGTGAGCGCA
The DNA here is from genome assembly GCA_900319895.1 of uncultured Prevotella sp. GTDB lineage: Bacteria > Bacteroidota > Bacteroidia > Bacteroidales > Bacteroidaceae > Prevotella. Next base: position 1,009 of record ONQK01000128.1, read on the forward strand.
TGAGCCCTTCTGCCAAATAGTCACTCGTATTGTCGTCTTCACCGGAGAAATACTGCTCCAAAATGTGCGACATGATGTCATAAAATCCAGCAACCATTTGATATTGAGGCACCGTATAAGTGAAAATCGGGTTCAACACCGAGAATTTAGGCATCACACGCGCATCGAACACTTTCCCTATTTTCAGCTTCTGTTCCGAATGGGTGATCACCGAGCCGCCGTTCATCTCCGAGCCCGTGCCAACCATGGTCAAGACACAGCCGACGGGGATGATCCGATGCCCTGCCGACGGGTCTTCCTGTCGTACATAGAACTTGTCCCAGGCATCCTCGGCACAATGGGCCGCCACAGCGACACCCTTGGCATAATCGCACACAGAGCCGCCGCCCACTGCCAAAATAAGGTCAACAGCATTTTCACGCGCCAACCGCGCTCCTTCATATAATTTCTCCACCGTTGGATTGGCCATCACACCTGCATCCTCGACAATGTCTTTGCCGGCCGTCTTCAAGATGTTCACCACTTGGTCGTAAATGCCGTTCTGCTTAATAGAGCCGCCACCATAGACCAATAGGACCGTGCGCCCAAATTGTTTGAGTTCTTGATGAAGAAAATCCAACGACTTGTCGCCAAAATACAACTTTGTTGGATTAAAATAACAAAAGTTTCCTTGCATGACTGTAACGTTTTAAAAATGTTGTTTTCACAAATGCAAATATATAAAAATGCGATATACAAAGACAGAATATTGCTCAAAAAGTTTGGTTTTCTGAGATTCTTCCCGTAATTTTGTCGCATTAAATTCAAATGAAATGAGACTTACCATTCATGAGCTTGCAGATATTCGGCAAGCCGCCCAAACCTTTGTAGACAAAATGGACAATCGCACCATTTTTGCCTTTTACGGCGAGATGGGGGCAGGCAAAACTACATTCATCAAAGCCATCTGTAAGCAAATGGGGGTGGAGGAAGTAGTCACCTCGCCAACTTTCGCCATCGTTAACGAATATTTTGCAAAAATTCCAGCCAACACACCAATCTACCATTTCGACTTTTACCGCATCCGCAATGTCCACGAAGTATACGACATGGGATACGAAGAATACATCTCCAGCGGTGCCGTTTGCTTCATGGAATGGCCAGAGCTCATCGAAGACCTCTTACCTGAAAACACCGTCAAAGTGTACATACGACAAACTGAAAACGGAGAACGGGAAATCTCGTTCTGAACCGCCTCGGAAAGGATTGAATATGAGGTACGTTACTTCATGCGCACCTTAACTTTTCCCCTTTTCCTCTTCAACAAGTTCAAAACATGTCCCAACGGTTAAAAATCCACTGACGATTTCATTTCGTCGAGTCTCGGGAAATCGTTTTAACATGACATTTACATCTTTTGACATTACTTCCTGCATATTTAGTTAGGTAGGCCAGTCAAATCGGTTAAATATCATCATCTTAAAGCATTCAACGCACCTGTCAGAAATTCTTAACGTCCGCTGCCAGAGTTTTTTTGTTGCTGACGGCGACTATGCGGATAAAGTATAAATTCCACCGTTTCCTTTTGTCATTTGCCAAAAAACAGTTATCTTTGTCATTGACGCAGACGAAAAATCGCGAACAAGAAGAGCTACTAACTACTGAAGAAAATGAAATTCATTATTTATCATAAAAAAAGCATGACGCGACGAATAGCAATGCTGATGTTCGGCTTGTTGCTCACAACCGCAAC
>ONQK01000011.1 GCA_900319895.1 uncultured Prevotella sp.
ACACGTCTGGTCCGTCGCTCAACATCCTCATCAAGCTGATGTCGATGGTCAGCATCGTCATGGCAGGCTTGACGGTTGCATTTATCTGACATAGAACGAGAAATTTGGAGGCAGGTGCCAGTATCAAAAGCGTCTGGCACCTGCGCCAAAACTCAAAATATGATTCACAAACCAATTAAATGGAAATAAAATGACTTTTCACCGTAAAAACAGCAAGTACAACCACAAGGACGAATCGGCTATTTACAAGTACAAGACCTTATCAGCCATTAAACGTAGGAAGATTATCAAAAGAACGCTTCTGGTCATCCTATCAACCATTGCATTGCTCATTTTTGCTTGCGTAATATACCTTTATTTCTTTCTATAAGGTAAGTCGGACAGGGGATTTTCTGACGTGACATGAACGTAAAATCCGTCTGTATTACGACAAATAGTAAACAAATGGCCTTGCAAATGCTTAAAACGCCAGGCATCCAAAGCGACATGTCCCATCGTACGTCGCAAATTGACCTCCACACAGGGATGCAACACATATTTTTGAGCTTCGTCCGAATGCACTATCATCATATCCACTCCAAACAACCCCTCGTAGCCCGCGTAAAAAAGTGGCATCCAAGACATGATTTGCTGCCGGATTTGCTGCAACAAATCCCCTGCGACATAATGTGTCAAAAAGTCTTGCTTCTCAACTTCCGAAGCAATCCAATTGCCCGAATAAGCAGTCTGGGCCGTGGCAAAACACGAAAGGCCCAAATATTCCACCCTTCCGTTCACCATCCTGAACTCCATGCCAAAATCCATCATCCTGTCATACCACGGTTCCACCATCATTCCACCTTGTCGATGCAGGATGCCCTTACACCAATCGGCTTGGGCATCCGAGAGCCGGCCGTCAACCCTTCTAACACCACGACCGCTGCTGCTCCAAGGCGCTTTTAACACTACACTTCCCCACTTCCCGATAGTATTTTCCACTTGTTGAAGTGTCTGACAGAAAGCGCTGTCGCCAACCAGCGCCCCCTTGTCCACAACATCTGCCTCCCGCAACATCTCCAACAATTGCATGCTTTGCCGGCGATGGCTCAATTGCCGCACCCGCTCCAAGGCGCTTCTTGACGGCAGCATTCCGCTCAATAGCCGATTGATTTTTCCTAAACGTCTGCAAACCGCAGCGTTCCATCCCCACACCTCAATTCCCGAGACGGCTTGAGCCACCTCGTTCCGCCCCAAATCACGCTCGGTGAGCCATTCCACCTTCTGAGAATCAATCCCCAGTTGCGCCGCCTGCCGCACCGCCACATCCGCATCATGTACCAAGACGGCATCGCCTTGCTGAGCCCAAAAGACAGGCAAAAATGACAAGTCTTCAACAAACTTCCTGACCAATTGCGGCAAAGTTTGTATTTTTCCAGCCATTGCAAGCGCGATTTCATGCTCCGGATTAAACAGCAATAACTTCATTTCAAATTGATTTAGGACAAAAATTTGTGCAAAAATAACAAAAAAATGTCGATTTTGCAACATAGAGTTTGCATTTTAGGTATTTTTTTAGTAACTTTGCGCCCAAATACAAACAAAAATATATAAAGAAAAGAGGCTGGGCATAGGAAAATCCCATGAGAAGTCAACATTTTACTAAAAATGCTTGGAAATTTTCATAGAATCAGTATCTTTGCACCGCGAATTTGGTACACGGTGCCCCAGAAGTGGAAAAAAGGGGATTTAGGTGTGAAACCTAGACAATTCCGCTGCCATGAGCCCATCGTCTCATCATAGACAAAGCCACCGCCTACACGCCCCATACGACGGGGAGACTGCACTCATCGAGTGAGTCAGAAGGGCTGCCAATTCGGGAAATCCGGGAAAATCCTCGGGAGATGGGATGGAAAAGGAAATATACACAAAAACAAAATAGAAGGTCGATGTTGTCGCCACGAGAAGCTGGAGCGCTTGTGCTCGTTCAACCACTGTTTTCGACCATTTAAGCCAATAAAGACATGGACGCTTTTTTCCGTACACACGCATACTTGGTAGAGCATATGGATGCACCTGTCCGCCGCGAACTGATGAATGAGATCAATTGGCATGACCGCCTCATTGGTATCAAGGGCACACGCGGCGTGGGCAAGACCACCTTCCTCCTGCAGTATGCCAAAGAATATTGTAATGTGAAAGACAGAAAATGTTTGTATGTAAACATGAACAACTTCTACTTTCAGGGGCGCAGCTTTTCCGACTTTGCAGGAGAATTCTACAGAAAAGGCGGCCGTCGGCTGCTCATCGACCAAGTGTTCAAACATCCGGACTGGAGCTCCGAGCTGCGGAAATGTTATGAACAATACCCACAATTGCGCATCGTGTTCACGGGTTCGAGCGTCATGAGGCTCAAGGAAGAAAATCCTGAGCTCAACGGAATTGTGAAAAGCTACAACCTCAGAGGATTCTCATTCCGCGAATACCTCAACCTAAAGACCTCTAACAATTTCAAGCCATTCACGCTCAATGACATTCTCAAAAACCACGAGAGATACGCAAGAGACATTGTAGGGAAAGTGGATTTGAGGCCCCATTTCACCGACTATGTCCATCACGGCTTCTATCCCTTCTTCCTGGAGAAGCGCAACTATTCGGAGAACCTGTTGCAGACGATGAACATGATGATAGAGGTTGACATCCTGCTGATCAAGCAAATAGAGTTGAAATATCTCTCCAAGATCAAGAAACTATTCTATTTGCTGGCCCAAAACGGCATACAGCCGCTGAACATCAGCACGCTTGCCAAAGAAATAGAAACCAGTCGCGCCACGGTGATGAACTACATTAAATACCTTGCCGACGCACGCCTGATCAACATCATCTACGAAGTAGGCGAAGACTTCCCCAAGAAGCCGGCCTCCGTCATGATGCACAACTCCAACTTGATGTATGCCATCTATCCATTGAAATTTGAGCAACAAACGTTGATGGAAACCTTCTTTGTCAACACACTTTGGAAAGACCACGTCGTCAACGCCGGACACAAAAACGGCTATTACATCGTAGACACCGACAAGACGTTCAAGGTCCATGGCACGGAAACCATCAAAAGGACGCATAACCGGAACAACGTCATACACATCAAGCACGACTTGGAAATAGGCAAGGACAACCAAATACCACTTTGGCTGTTCGGATTCCTACATTGAAATTAAGCAAAAATACTTACAGATACTTACATACAATAAACAATCGAACAAAATTAATCGATGAAAGAGAAAAAATTTATTACTTGTGACGGTAACGAAGCAGCTGCACATATTAGCTATATGTTTTCAGAAGTTGCTGCCATATATCCAATCACCCCGTCCTCGCCAATGGCAGAGCATGTAGACAAATGGGCTGCCAAGGGAAGGACAAATTTCTGGGGACAGAATGTCAGCGTACAGGAGATGCAGTCAGAAGCCGGCGCGGCCGGCGCGGTGCACGGTTCGCTCCAAGCAGGTGCACTGACCACCACGTTCACAGCCTCCCAAGGCCTCTTGCTCATGATACCCAACATGTATAAAATTGCCGGCGAACTGATGCCCTGCGTATTCAACGTATCCGCCAGGACCTTGGCATCACACTCACTGTGCATCTTTGGCGACCATCAAGACGTCATGGCTTGCCGACAAACAGGCTTTGCCATGCTGTGCGAAGGCTCTGTGCAGGAAGTGATGGACATGACCGCCGTGGCACACCTTGCCTCATTGAAGACACAAGTGCCTTTTATCAACTTCTTCGACGGCTTCCGCACCTCGCACGAGTACCAGAAAATTGAACAGCTCGACAAAGAAGACCTGCTGCCTCTGGTCGACCAAGCCGACATCAAGCGCTTCCGCGACCGCGCCTTGTCGCCAGAGAGGCCGATGACACGAGGAACCGCAGAAAATCCAGAAACCTTCTTCACCCACAGAGAAGCCTGCAACCAATATTATAATAACGTTCCTGAGATTGTAGAAAATTATTTGGCTCAAGTCTCCAAGATAACAGGCCGCGAATACCACCTTTTCTCCTATTACGGTGCCGAGGATGCCGACCGCATCATCATCCTCATGGGCAGCGCCACTGAAGCGGCGCGTGAAGCCATCGACCACCTGAACCAAAACGGCGAGAAGGTCGGCATGATTGCCGTACACCTGTATCGCCCATTCTCAGTGAGACACCTGCTGGAGGCCGTACCACAAACGGTCAAGAGAATTGCCGTGCTCGACCGCACCAAAGAGCCGGGCGCAGAAGGCGAGCCACTGTATCTGGATGTCAAGTCGGCATTCTATGACACAGAGAACAAGCCACTTGTCGTTGGCGGAAGATATGGTCTGGGCTCCCGAGACACCACCCCCGCACAGATCATCGCTGTGTTCGACAACCTCAAATTGCCAGAGCCCAAGAACCACTTCACCATTGGCATCATAGACGACGTCACCTTCACCTCACTGCCAGTTGTACAGGAAATTGCCTTAGGCGGCAACAACATCTACGAGGCAAAATTCTACGGCCTGGGAGCCGACGGAACCGTTGGGGCAAACAAGAACTCGGTGAAAATCATCGGTGACAACACCAACAAATATTGTCAGGCATACTTCTCTTACGATTCGAAAAAATCGGGCGGATTCACCTGCTCACACCTACGCTTCGGCGACACGCCCATCCGTTCGACCTATCTGGTCAACACGCCCAACTTTGTGGCATGCCATGTACAAGCCTACCTCAACATGTATGACGTTACACGCGGACTTCAAAAGGGCGGAACGTTCCTTTTGAACACCATTTTCGACAACGAGGAGCTCGTGGCGTTCATTCCCAACAAGGTAAAACGCTACTTTGCAGAAAACAACATCACCGCCTACTATATCAATGCGACAAAAATCGCACAAGAAATCGGCCTGGGCAACCGCACCAACACGATTCTCCAGTCTGCATTCTTCCGCATCACAGGAGTCATACCCATTGGCCTGGCGATTGAACAGATGAAAAAATTCATCGTCAAGTCATACGGCAACAAAGGGCAGGACGTTGTCGACAAGAACTACGCTGCCGTTGACCGCGGTGACGAATACAAGCAATTGGCCATCGACCCGAGCTGGAAAAACTTGCCCGACGAGGACAAGGCAGAAGACGACGCGCCGGCCTTTGTCAAAGAACTGGTGCGCCCCATCAATGCACAAGCCGGCGACTTGCTGAAAGTCAGCGACTTTGTAAAACACGACACCGTCGACGGCTCATGGAAAAACGGCACCTCGGCCTACGAAAAACGTGGCGTAGAGGCCTTCGTCCCCATGTGGAACCCCGAGAATTGCATCCAATGCAATAAATGCTCATACGTCTGCCCACACGCAGCCATCCGCCCATTCGTGCTGAACGACGAAGAGCTGAAAGGCTTCAAAGGAAAAACCATCGAGATGAAGGCGCCGGCAACCATGAAAGGCATGCACTTTGTCATCGAGCCATCCATGATGGACTGTCTGGGATGCAGCAACTGCGCAGACGTGTGCCCCGGGCATCCAAAATTGGGTAAAGCGCTCGAGATGAAGCCCTTCAACCCTGACAATGAACAACAAATCCAGGAAAAGGAGAACTGGGAATACTTGGTGAAAAACGTCAAGAGCAAGCAGCACCTGGTTGACATTAAAGCCAATGTGAAAAACTCACAGTTTGCACAACCACTCTTTGAATTCTCCGGCGCATGTGCCGGCTGCGGCGAGACACCTTACGTCAAATTGATTTCACAACTCTTTGGCGACAGGGAAATGGTTGCCAACGCCACAGGATGCTCGTCTATCTATTCGGCCTCCATCCCGTCAACACCATATTGTACCAACGAGAAAGGACAAGGGCCGGCTTTCAACAACTCGCTTTTTGAGGACTTCTGCGAGTTTGGGCTGGGCATGGTGCTCGGTAACAAAAAAATGAGAGAACGCCTGGCATTGCTACTCTCACAAGCGGCAGCAAACGAGAGCTCTCCGGAAGAGTACAAAGCCCTTGCCAAAGAATGGATCGAGAAACAAGACGATGCCGATGAGACCAAACGACTCGCCGAATTGCTCAAACCATACATCGAGAATGGCGCAAATGCCGGCTGCCAATACTGCAACGAGCTGAAAACACTAAGCCATTATCTCGTCAAACGCTCACAATGGATCATCGGCGGCGACGGCGCGTCCTATGACATCGGCTACGGCGGCCTCGACCACGTCATCGCGTCGGGAGAAGACGTCAACATTCTTGTACTCGACACGGAAGTCTACTCCAATACGGGCGGACAAGCCTCCAAATCGACACCACTAGGTGCCATCGCACAGTTTGCCGCACAAGGAAAGCGTGTGAAGAAGAAAGACTTAGGACTCATCGCCACGACATACGGCTACGTCTACGTCGCACAAATCGCAATGGGAGCCGACCAGGCACAATGCCTCAAAGCCATCCGAGAGGCTGAGGCATACCACGGGCCGTCGCTCATCATTGCCTACGCACCATGCATCAACCACGGGCTGAAAGCCAAAGGCGGCATGGGCAGGAGCCAGGCAGAAGAGGCAAAAGCCGTAGAATGTGGCTACTGGCACCTGTGGCGATATAATCCAGAACTAACGAGCAAAGGCGAAACACCATTCACGCTCGACTCAAAAGAGCCCGACTGGAGCAAGTTCCGCGACTTCTTGTTAGGCGAAGTCAGGTATGCTTCCGTCCAAAAAGAGTTCCCAGAGGAGGCCGACGAGCTCTTCGCGGCCGCAGAACGCATGGCAAAACTCCGCTACCGCTCTTACCTGCGTAAGTCAAAAGAAGACTGGTCCGACGAAGTATAAACCATTTATCCTATAAAATGAAGGTGTTGCCTCATCAAGGGCAACACCTTTTGTTTTTTTTATTGCAGCCCGCCAAAATGCGACCCATGGTTGGATTCTTGTCTTGTCGCAGAGGCGCCGGCAGCCAAGTGGGCTAAGACCGCGGGTGGGTGTCAGGGCAGATTTTCCAAAGGTCAGAAAGGTTTTGTCTGACGGAGACGGTCTCAACAAATGTGCCGTCCGCCCCGAAAGACGCCTCCGAAGCCGGGAAAATGCGCATTTCATGTCGGAA
>ONQK01000129.1 GCA_900319895.1 uncultured Prevotella sp.
GAACGCCGTCCCAAGTTCAATCCGCTCGATTCTGACATGGAGCTTGACGACGCCCTTGATGTAATGGCGACGAAGACAGAGCGTGACTCAGTGGAAAGCATTGTGGTAACGCGAAATACGCATACCAATTTCTCACTTTCAAACCTGCGCGTGGGTATTTCCACCCAAGACCATCCCATGCCTTATGACCCCGCCAACTTCTCGTTCTCTTACAGTCATGCCCATCGGCAAAGTAGCGGTGAAACGACGGTTTACGAAAGAGAGGACAGCTGGCGCGGCGCCCTCAATTATGCGTGGACGCCTAATTATAAGCCATTGTCGCCATGGGCAAAATTGAAGAGTAAGTCAAAATGGCTGGATATCCTGAAACGTTTCGGGCTGAATTGGCTGCCGCAGAATTTGGCGTTTAACACGGAAATGGTGCGCAATTACTTTGAGTTGCAGGAGCGTGACATGGAAGACATTGGCGGCCAGCCTCTGCCGCTGACTTTCAGCGAACAGTTCATGTGGTCGCGCGACTTTACCATGCGTTGGGACTTGACCAACAACCTGCACATGACCTTCCGCAGTGCCACGCGGGCAGAGATTGAAGAACCCTACACGCCTGTCAACAAAGAATTGTATCCCAACCAGTATGAAGCATGGAAGGACTCGGTTTGGACGAGCATCCGCAATTTCGGGACGCCATTGGACTACAACCAGTCGCTCTCACTCTCTTACCAATTGCCATTGAATCTGCTGCCCATTTTCAACTGGATCTCCGCAGATGCAAGCTACCAAGCCACCTACAATTGGATGCGTGGCTCTGAACTGGAAAACGGAACCTCACTGGGTAATACCATTATAAACAACCGCAATTTAACACTTAATGGAACGTTTAACATGGAGCGGTTGTACAACCAAATACCATTCTTGAAAAAGACAAACGAGAGATTCAGGAAGACCACGCCGCGGCAACGCTCAAAGAAGGGCAGGGAAACCGTTGCCTTTTCAGGAACAGACAGCGACGATTTGGAGGCAAGCTCAAAGCCCCAGGCCAAAGCAAAGGCTTTTGTGAAAGAATTGACCCTGTTGCCTGATTCCACCATAGAGATTGCACACTCCAAGCGCACAAAACGCCTGATTGTCACGGCAAAGACAGAAGATGGGAAGCCTTATCGGCTGAAATTTAAGAAGTTGGACGACAACCGGATCAGGATCCTGAACAAGGTGGACACGCCACTCACCGTCAAACTTAGCGTCATGCCCAAAGAACCGCTCGATGACAAAGGATGGTACAGAACCACCCAAAGCATTGCACGATTCTTGATGATGGTACGTTCAATAAGCTTCAACTACAGAAACCAGTATACCATGTCGCTCCCCGGCTTCATGCCAACTGTCGGTGATGCCTTCGGACAGACGCGCATGGGCATTTTGTCGCCAGGATTGGACTTCGCCTTCGGTATGACGGGCGACGGATACGTTGAAAAGGCGCGGCAGCAAGGGTGGCTCTTGAGCAGCAACTCGATTGCCACGCCTGCATCGACCAATTTGACCGAGGACTTACAATTGCGTATGACTTTAGAGCCTGTTCGCGACTTGAAGATCGACCTTTCCGCCAATCATGTGCAAACGCGGGCCAAGAGCATCCAGTATATGTATGTCGGTAATCCGACTACCCAGAGCGGAAGCCTGACCATGACCACCATCTCGCTTAAAAGTGCTTTTGAGTCTGGCGGAACAGCGTCAAATGGCTTCAGAAGTGCTTCGTTCGAGCGCTTCTGCCAGTCGTTGGACCAATATCGTCATAGGGTAGAGTCTTCCTATGCCGGTTCACGCTATCCGGTTGGAACGACTTTGGCAGGGCAAGAATACGACCCAGCCAATGGAGCGGTCAACAAATACAGCGCCGACGTCATGGTGCCAGCCTTCCTCAATGCCTATACTAATACCAGTGGCAAGAAGTTGGATGTCTTCCCCAGGTTATTGCAAATGCTGCCCAACTGGTCGGTTCGATACAGTGGATTGGGCAAATTGACCTGGTTCAAGGACCTCTTCAAGAGTTTCAACGTCAATCATGCCTACCGCAGCATTTTTGCCATAGGTTCATATTCCACTTTCAGTACATTTAGCGAATATCGCGACGGGCTGGGCTTTATCACCGATGCTACGACGGGAAATCCCGTCCCCAACTCGATGTACAACGTTAGCATGGTGAGCATCAATGAATCGTTCTCGCCGCTGATTGGAGTCGACATGACATTCCACAACAACCTCACGGCAAAGATGGAATATCGCAGTACCCGCTCGGTCAACCTGAGTATGACAAGTGTGCAGGTGAACGAGTCGTCGTCCAACGATTGGGTGGTCGGCGTGGCCTATAAGATCAATGATTTCCATCCTTTTGGCTGGGGCGGAACGCGAAAAGTGAAAAGTAAAGGCAAGAAAAAGCCAAATGACCCGCAGGGTGCACAAAGGGCCAAGACCAACCTGAGTGGAAGCGGATTTAATAACGACCTGAATCTGCGCCTTGATTTGAGCTTGCGCAAACAAGAGGCCATCAGCCGCGATGTGTCGACGATGACTAGTGCGGCAAGCAGTGGAAATACGGCTTTCCGGCTTTCGTTCATGGCAGACTACACCATTTCCAAAATGCTGACAATGAGCCTGTATTATGACCAGCAAACCAATAAGCCATTGTTGGCGAACAACAGCTATCCAACGACGACGCGAGATTTTGGTGTCAGCCTGCGGTTTACACTGGTGAGGTGATGATTTTTTGCTACTGTTTTTGAGGCAGTCGTTTTGTAAAGTCGGGAAAATGCTGTAATTTTGTCCTGTCAGAACAAACAAAGCAAAATGTCAGCTGAATTTTCAACCATACTCCTGCGGTGGTTTGCACAAAACGGGCGAGAGCTGCCTTGGCGCGCCACGCAGGATCCTTATGCTATTTGGCTTAGCGAAATCATCCTTCAGCAAACACGCGTGCAGCAAGGTTGGGCGTATTGGGAAAGGTTCATGCGGCGTTTTCCAAATGTAGAGCAGTTGGCAGCAGCCTCCGAAGACGAGGTGCTGAGGCTGTGGCAAGGGCTCGGCTATTACAGCAGGGCACGAAATTTGCACACCGCAGCGCAGCAAATTGTCAGCATGGGTCGGTTCCCAACAACTTTTGAAGAAATTCTCGGTTTGAAAGGGGTGGGTGAGTACACAGCAGCGGCAGTCGGCAGCATCGCTTTTGGACTGCCTGTCGCAGTTGTTGATGGCAATGTCTATCGTGTCTTGGCTCGTGTATTGGGTATTGAGACACCCATTAACACGACGGCAGGCAAACATGAGTTTAACGCTGTGGCGCAAGAGCTGTTGCCCATGCATCAGTCGGCTGCTTACAATCAAGCTGTCATGGACTTTGGAGCTATGGTATGTACGCCGAAGTCCCCAAAATGTACCCAATGCCCACTTGCAGAACGGTGTGTGGCATTCCGGGAGCAGCGTGTGGGCCAATTGCCCGTAAAACTCAAAAAAATAGAGGTGAAGCGTCGGCGGATGGACTACCTCCATATAAGGTGCAAAGGAAAAATCGCGGTGCGTAAGCGTTTGAAAAATGACATTTGGCGAGGACTTTGGGAGCTCGTCTTAATGGATGATGATTTGAAAACAAGCATTATACCGCATTGGAAAGGTCTGGAAAAGAACTTTGTGTTATGGAAAAAAGATGTCAAACATGTGCTCACGCATCGTGTCATTTTGACCGACTTCTTTTTGCTTGAAGTCAACGAGCCACCGGCGCTGCCGCCAGATTACATTTGGATTGAGGAAATTGATTTTGAGCGGTGTGCCAAGCCACGGCTGATTGAGTCGTTGTTGGAAAATTTGCCGTGAAAAAGCTTCTGGCATGGCGAAAGAACATAGCCTTATAAAAGCTCGTTGAGGCTGGAAGAACAATACTTCTGAGTTTTTGGCAGTGGATTTTGCCTTGTTTTTGATAAAATTATTTACTTTTGTATTGTCAATTGAAAAATAGAAGAATATGATGAAAATAGGTGATAAAGCGCCAGAAATACTTGGGCGTGATGAGCAGGGAAATCAAGTGAGGATGAGCGATTTTAAGGGTCGGAAATTGGTGTTGTATTTCTATCCTAAAGATGCAACGCCAGGTTGTACGGCACAGGCGTGCAACTTGCGTGACCATTATGAGGAATTGCAGCAGCAGGGCTATGCCGTTGTGGGGGTGAGCGTGCAAGACGAGAAGTCGCACTTGCGCTTTAAGGAGAAAAACCAACTGCCCTTTTCATTGATTGCCGATACGGAGAAAGTCCTGAACGAGACGTTTGGGACGTGGGGCGAGAAGTCTATGTGTGGAAAAAAGTACATGGGAACGTTTCGAACCACGTTTATTATTGATGAACAGGGAATAGTGGAGCGTATTATCACGCCGAAGGAAGTGAAAACGAAGGAACATGCTGCCCAAATTCTTCAAGGGTAACTAAAAAGTCGCCAGAGGAAAGCTTAAAAAGGTTTTCCCTTTCGCCGTATAATTTACGAGAAATGACGAGACTTCGTCTCTCGTGGTAGGGGTTTGTGGATGTAATTCGTTGATTTTCAAGCGATTAGTTCTTTTCAAAGAGCTAGTCAACTGTTATGATAGTGTGAAAAAAGAGGGATGCGATCGTAGGGAGAATACTGTCGTCTGAGCAGTGGTTGTCTATGAATGCCATTTCCTCGCCCTATTTCCTGTGTCGTTATGTTGAGCCATTTTTCTGGTTTTCCGATAGATTGGGCTGCCAAATTACGAGATTTGAAATTCAATCCGAAAAAATGTGATGCCAAAAAATACTTCTGTGAACTGAAAATACAAATTATTTGGATTATGAGTTCTCTGGATATGCTTTGCTGTCCTAAGTTGTTGATAGCAAGATTTAGGCAAGATTGTGATGAATGGTCGAACCAAAAACCTCGTCAAAACAAAGCTGATGGAAGAGGCAGGCATTGGAGCTATTCGTAGCGTTTCCGCAAATTGCCGAATAGTTTTCAACAAAAAAGTACTAGGTGAAATTGTAGACGAATTGATATGTTTTTCGATAAAACCAATTGTAAAGTCCAGTTTTGGCCGTCGAAATGTTAAAAATCATTATCAATGAAAACTTTTTTGCAAAATAATTTTGTTTATAAAATAAACTTATTTACCTTTGCGGCGTGATTCGAACACAAATGGCTGCGACCGAGCCTTCTGCAGGGGTGAGGACAAGGCCGAAAATCAAAAAAGAGTAGAACTATTAAA
>ONQK01000085.1 GCA_900319895.1 uncultured Prevotella sp.
CGTGATTTCTCCACTTCCGAAGCAGCGGTGGTGGTCTTTGTCGTAAACAACACAAAACTGCCCTGGTGCCACGCCTTGAAGTGCCTGTTCGCAATCAACGGTATAGCCGTCCTCGTCTTTTTCAATCCTGGCTTTGTGGAATTCAGGGGTATGCCGGATTTTCAATGTCACCTCAGTTAAGTCGACAGGCTTTGTGAGGAAGTGGAAATCGTTGATTTGGAATTTCTTTCGGTATGCGGTTCGAGGCTCGAAGCCTTTGCTGACGTAAAGGATGTTTTCCCGGATGTCTTTTTTAACAGCATACCACGGACCGCCGCCGAAGCCCAGCCCGTGGCGCTGCCCGATGGTGTGGAACCACAGGCCTTTGTGCATGCCGATTTTCTTGCCGCTTTCCAATTCGATGACCTCGCCCGGTTGCTCACCCAGATATTTCCTGATGTAGTCGTTGTAGTTGATTTTCCCGAGAAAACAGATGCCTTGTGAATCTTTGCGTCTCGCGTTGACCAGACGCTCGCGCTCTGCAATCTCCCGTACTTCTTCTTTCATCATGTTCCCGATGGGGAATAGTGCTTTTTTCAGCTGCCAGTCGTAGATTTGCGCCAGGAAGTCGGTCTGGTCTTTCACCGGGTCGGGGCTGGTGGTCAGCCATTTCTCGCCATCGATCCATTCTGTGCACGCATAGTGTCCGGTGGCAATGAGGTCGTAGTCATGTCCTCGTTTTTCGTCAAATGCGCCAAACTTGATGAGGCGATTGCACATCACGTCAGGGTTGGGCGTGTAGCCGTTGCGCACTTTGTCCATCGTATAGCGCGTAACCTTGTCCCAATACTCGTGATGACAGTCTACCACTTCCAGCTTACAGCCGTATTTTTGGGCTACTGCCGTTGCCATCTCAAGGTCTTCCTCGCTGGCGCAGTCCCATTGCTCTGTCTCTTCGGGGCCTATTTTTATGTAAAAACAGTCGGGTTGCAGTCCCTGACCAGCCAATAGGTGTAAGACGACGGAACTGTCTACCCCGCCTGAGAGCAATACGGCTATGCGTTTGTCTTGAAACGTTGTGTCCATGTTGAAATGTTGTATTTGGTGCAAAGTTACGAAAAACCTTTGAATTTTGCCGTGCTCATGTCCGTAAATCGGAGTGAAGGGTAAATATTTGCGTCGTTAGTTTCTTGTTTTGCGAAAAATCGCTATTTTTGCAGAAGCTTGGGGTGCGAGTTGCAGAAAATTGTTTAAGGGATTTGGAGTATGTCTTATTTAGGAGAAATTCTGTCGCTTTTGGTTGCCGTTTTTTATACGACTACGGCATTGGCATGTGAGGTGGCGACGAAAAGGGCCGGCATCAAGGTTTTTAGCTTTTGGCGCATGGCTTTGGCATTGGTCTTTCTTGCGCTCATCGTGTTTTGTATGACGGGGCAGCTATTCCCTTCTCATGTGGGCACAGAGGGGTGGCTGTGGCTGTTGGCATCGGGCATTATAGGTCTTTTCTTGGGCGACTGGTGCCTTTTCAAGGCTTATCTGACAATTGGCTCGCGCTATGGGCTACTCTTGTTTACGTTGAATCCCGTTTTTGCAGTGTTCTCGGGTTGGCTTTTGCTTCATCAGCGGCTTGACGGCAGCAGTTTACTGGCTATGTCGGTAACCCTGTCCGGGATCTTTATTTCTATCTTGGGCAAAGGCGATGGCCATAAGCTAGGCTTTCAGTTGCCTGTGAAAGGTATATTCTATGGCCTTGGCGCAGCGGCGGGGCAGGGCATTGGATATGTGGTGAGCGTGGTCGGCATGAATCATTATCATGCCCATGTGCCGACGGCAGCCTTGCCCGAGTTGGAGGCAAGTATTCCTTTGAATGCCAATCTGATCCGCTGTTTTGCCGCGTTTGCCTGTTTTGGGCTTTGGCTGCTTTTCTCCAAGGAAAAAGAGGCGGTGCGCCGCAGCCTTGAAGACGTGAAATTCCTCCTTGTGGCCGTGATTGCCGTGCTCACAGGCCCGATCGTTGGCGTAACTCTGTCATTGGTGGCAGCCAACTATTGTGATGCCGGCATCGCCAGCACGTTGATGTCTACAACGCCTATTTTGATACTTGTGCCCACCTATTATCTGTATCGGCAGAAGATTACGCCAAAAATGCTCTTGGGCGCTTTGATTACCGTGGTTGGTGTATCTCTGTTTTTCTTGTTGTAAGGGCGGGAAAATGATTTTCTGCGTCCTTTCCAGATATTTGCGCTCCTGTGCCATTTTGTCGATGTTGGGCAAAAGAGGCTGAAAATCACGATTTTTGCAAAAAAATAAGCGAAAAACAGGATTTTCTTTTGTTTTCTTTGTAACTTGCCGTACTTTTGTAGCATAAAACCATCGAGACCAATGAACGTAGATAGAATAAAAGAAATCATTGCCCGGCAGCCGAACCTTTCGACGGCATTGGGTATGGAGTTCATTTCAACGCCAGAGGATGATACTTGCATGGCGAGGATGAAAGTGGATGAGCGCAACCGGCAGCCATTCGGCTTTTTGAGCGGTGGAGCGTCGTTGGCTTTGGCAGAGAACTTGGCCGGCGTCGGCTCGTCTTCTCTTTGCCCAGGTAAGATTTGCGTGGGCATCAACGTGAGCGGCAACCATGTCAAAGCCGTTTTGGAAGGTGATACCGTGACCGCCCGCGCCCGCCTGTTGAGCAAGGGTACTCGCCTGCATGTTTGGCAAATAGAGATAACAGACACTGCCGACGAGCTCATTTCTAGTGTGCAGGTCACAAATTACATCGTTACGCCCAAAAATAAATGACATCGTTGCGTCTCAAAAAAGAGCTGGTTGCCTCTTTTTTCAGTCTTTCTTGTCTTTCGTCTTTTGATGAATGGTGTTGATGTTGCGCATCATCCCGCTGTACTTGGCACGTTTGACGGCACTTCCCTTGAAGAGGCGCTGGTAGTCTTCTTCGGTCAGGTTGAGCCATTTTTCTTCGGTCATGGTGAGCAGTTCCTGGCTCGGCTGCAATAACGGTTCGTCCGTTGGTTGTGCAAAGCGATTGTGCGGACATGCTTGTTGGCAGCGGTCGCAACCGTAGATGGAATTTCCCATTTTATGGCGTATGTCGCTGGGTATTTCGCCGCGGTTTTCAATGGTTTGATATGAGATGCAGCGCTTTGCGTCAAAGATGTCGGCCAGCGCGCCGGTGGGGCAGGCATCGATGCAGGCCCTGCAATTTCCGCAATAGTTGGGCAGCGGCGTATCATATGTCGTCTCTTGTTCTATAAAGAGTTCGCCCAGGAAAAACATGCTGCCCGCATGCGGGATGACCAGCTGCCGGTTTTTGCCAATCCATCCCAGTCCGGCTTTTACAGCCCAATAGCGCTCCAGGATGGGCGCACTGTCGCTGAAGGCACGGAACAAGGTGATGCCGAGACTTTCGGCCAGCTGTTGCAGCTTTTCTTTTACAATGTAGTGGTAGTCTTTGCCGTAGGCATAGGCTGCGATTTGTGGCTCTTTTTCAGGTATTCGTTTGGCGGGGGCATAATTGAGTGCCACGCAGACAATACTTTTTACGCCTTCCATGAGCAGGCGCGGGTCGAGCCGTTTGTCCTCGTAATTTTCCAGATAGTGCATGTCGGCGTTGTTGCCGTTGGCAATCCATCGCTTGAAGGCCTGTGCGACCTTTTCCTCAACGGGCTCTGCCTTCGCGATGCCGCATGCCGAGAAGCCGAGGCGCTGTGCCTGGGTTTTAATAATTTTGGAAAATTCTGAACTCATATCCTTGTTCTTTTAGCCATTCAATGGCTTTTGGCAGTGCATATTTCAGCTTCTCAATGCTTTTCAAGGAGTCGTGAAAGGTGATGATGGAGCCGTTGCGGGTATATTTTTTCACGTTTTTGAGCACGTCATCGGCTGTTGTCCATTTGGAGTAGTCGCGCGTGACGACATCCCACATGATGATCTTAAATTCTCGGCTAAGCCACCAGTATTCGCTTTTTCTCATCCATCCGTGCGGCGGCCTGAAGAGTTTCGAGTTGATGAGTTGCTGTGCTTTGTAGGTGTTGAGGATATATGTTACGGTCCAGTGGTTGACGGCGTTGAGATGGTTGTAGGTGTGGTTCCCGATTTGATGTCCCTCGTCCACGATTTGCTGAAAGAGTTCGGGATGGCGTTGGATGTTTTCGCCCACCATGAAGAATGTGGCCTTGACATTGTATTTGCGCAATATTTCCAGGATGACGGGTGTGGATTTTGGGATGGGGCCGTCGTCGAAAGTGAGATAGACGGATTTTTCTCTTCTATCCATTCGCCAGACGGCTTTGGGATACATCCATCTGAGCCATATTGCGGGTTGTTCTATGAACATGTGGTTGCTGCTTGGAAACGGGCAATGCCCTGATGTCGTATCCATCAGCGGCATTGCCCCATGGGGTCATGTCTTATTCTTCAAAATCCTCTATTGTCTCGTCATTTTCATGTCCTGATGGCATGAAATATTGCATGTTTCCGCCTTTTTGCTGGAATCTCAACAGTTGTTTTTGCGTTTCTCCGAGCACTTTTTTCCCTTTTTCCTTGTTGTAAGTGCCAATGAGCTGTCCAATTTCGGAAAGTCGCTGAATCCCGTATACGAGGCGGTATTGGTTGTCTTGGAACTGGTGGTCGCCCATCGACAGGTACCAGTTGAGGTATTGCTGGAATGTTTTGGTGAGTTCGTCGAGCACTTTGTCGGCTTTTTTGTCCGCGCCAATCATCAAATAGCCTTTGGCAATTTCTATTGAACTGTCTTGGAACGGATTCCTGGGGATGTTCCGGCTCGGCAGCTGTTCCTCTGTGTAGTCGAGCACTTTCTCGGCCTTGTCCATCTTTCCTTCTTCGATAAGGTTTTGTGCAAGTGTTACCATGATGAGACGGTGTGTGTAGCACATGCGCAGGATGGTTTCGTCGAGGTAGATGTTCTCTTTATTGACGTTGCCAAACTTGAACTTGTTCATCACGATGTCGTAAGTCCTCTCCGTGTCAACGGTTTTCGAGTCTTTTGACAAGGTGAACGGCGTGAACCGTTTCGCCAATCCTTCTGAGACCAGGTGTTTATTGAGTTTGAGGTATTCGTCTGACGCAACGCTTGTCGCCACATAGACTGGACGTGTCCAGTTGGTGTTGGCGAGCAGCTCGAGGAGCATCAAGTCTTTTTTGTAAAGTATTTGCCGGCCCGTGAGGTCAATGACCATCTTTTCAGGGATTTCTTCCTCGCCAACCATCATTCCGCTTTTGCGGACGGCCTCTTTGTCTATGGTGATGTAGAGTTTGTTGGTCGGGATGATGTGGTAGTCGGGATTGTCCGACAATATCCATCTGTCAATGATGTTTCTCAGCTCGAAGGGCTCTTCGCCAAATGCTTTGACCGCCTCTTCCGGATTGCTTTTGTAGAACTCTTCGACTTCAAGTCTGGCCTCTGGTTGGATCAAGATGCCGTCGTTGGTGCCGGCGCTGTACTTGATGCGCTCCCAATTGATGGGAAGTGCAGGTGAGTCGTAGGCGGGACGGCGCATCTGGTCAATGTACCAGTCTGTATTGAGGTAGGACAGGTTGCAGACTCTTGCGTCGGTCCTGAAACCTTCAACTTCTTGTAAATACCATAACGGGAAGGTGTCGTTGTCGCCGTTTGTAAAGATGATGGGTGCCTGGTCTTCGGGTAATGATGCCAGATAGTTCTGTCCAAAGTCTCGGCATGCATATCTGTCGCTTCTGTCGTGGTCGTCCCATGTCTGGGATGCCATTTGGAAAGGGACGAACAAGCAGATGGCACCGATGGCGGCAGCCAGGGCGGCCTGGTTGACCTTGATTTTTCTCTGGATGATGTTGATGATGGCAGCAACGCCCATTCCACACCAGATGGCGAAGGCGTAGAACGAGCCGGCGTAGGCATAGTCGCGCTCGCGTGGCTGCATCGGTTCTTGGTTGAGGTAGACAACGATGGCAAGACCTGTCATGAAGAAGAGGAAGAAGACTATCCAGAACTGCTTGATGCCTATGTTGTCGGTGATGGTTTTTTCAATGCCATTTTGCACGACTTTTCGTTTCCGCACATGCCAAGCCTGCCAGAAAAGCCCGATAAGCCCAAGGATGAGCGGCAGGCAGTAGAAAACGTTGCGCCCTTTGTTGTTTTTGAGGTCGTCGGGCAGCAGACTTTGGTCGCCCAGGCGCAGGTTGTCGATGAATGGGATGCCTGTAATCCAGTTGCCGTTCTCGGGGCCGCCGTGTCCTTGGATGTCGTTTTGGCGGCCGGCAAAATTCCACATGAAGTATCGCCAATACATCCAGTTGCATTGGTATGAGAAGAAGAAGCGCAGGTTCTCGAGTTGTGTGGGCACTTTGACGTAGATGTTCTCTCCACATCGGTCGTATGCCACCTCGGTGCCTTCAACTCCCCCGAGCCATTCCTCATACAATTCGGCGTGCCTTGAGCTCCACATGCGTGGGAAGAGCATGTTTTGGGCATATTTGGTCTTGTCTTTGTGCTCTACGACGATGTAGTTGTCCTTTTCTTCGGGGCTTGCCTTTGCTTTGCGCTGGTATACGGGTGCGCCTGGGCTGTAGTCGACCGTGCAGCGGCCGTTGGCAACTTTGAGCGCTGCTTGCGAACTGTATGCTTGTCCGTAGAACAGCGGCTTGTCGCCATATTGTTTGCGTCCTAGGTAGTCGCCTAGCGTGAAGATGTCTTCGGGCGAGTTCTGGTCCATTGGCGTGTTGGCTGCTGAACGGATGACGATGACTGCGTATGTGGAATAGCCAATCATCAGCATGAGCAGGCATAGAAGCGTCGTGTTCTTGAGGCGTGTGCTGATGAGCGGCAGGTCGTTCCTCTTGTATGAGACGGCGACGTAAAGACCTGCTAGGATGATGACTCCGATGACAACGGCGCTCCATCCATAGCCGTAGAACGGGATGCCGAGCATGGCGATGGCGAGCAGGAATGAGATGTTCTCACGTTTTCGGCTTTTGCCTTGGTAGGTCTCGTAAATAGACCATAGAACGATGCTCACCAGTAGGATGATGTAGACGATGACGCCTGTGTTGAACGGCATTTTGAGGTGGTTGACAAAGAGTAGCTCGAACCATCCGCCGACAGTGATGATGCCGGGAATTACGCCGTAGAGCACGGCTGCCACGATGACAAAGGAGCCTGCCAGGGCTATGAGTGAGCCTTTGAGGTCTGCGTTGGGGTATTTTTTGTAGTAGAATACCAAAACGATTGCCGGGATGCAGAGCAGGTTGAGCAGATGGACACCGATGCTCAAGCCCATGAGGTAGGCGATGAGAATGAGCCAGCGGTCGCTTTGCGGCTCGTTGGCATGGTCTTCCCATTTGAGGATAAGCCAGAAGACTACGGCGGTGAAAGCTGACGAATAGGCGTAGACTTCGCCTTCAACGGCTGAGAACCAGAAGGTGTCGCTGAATGTGTAGATGAGCGCACCGACGAGGCCGGAGGCTTCGATGGCGATGATTTTCCCTAATGAGAAGTCGGTCTGGGGATTGTTGATGAGCAATTTCCTCACCAAGTGGGTGATGCTCCAGAAGAGGAACAGGATGCAGCTTGCGCTGAGCAGGGCGTTCATGATGTTGACCATGCGTGCCACTTGTGTGGGGTCGCCTGCAAATTGTGAGAAGAGGTTTGCCGTGAGCATGAAAAATGGGGCTCCCGGCGGGTGTCCTACTTCGAGTTTGTAACCGGAAAGGATAAATTCGGGACAGTCCCAGAAGCTGGCTGTCGGTTCAATCGTGAGACAATATACGGTAGCGGCGATGAGGAAAGTGAGCCATCCTAATACATTGTTCACAAGTTTGAATTGTTTCATCTGTTTAATTTATTTTAGTTTTGTTATTGACTTAGTGTAAAGAGTTTTCATGTCTTCAACTGCCTTTGTTTTGCAGTGTGGTGTTCCATGTAAATTTCTTGCAAAGTTATCGTAAAATGTGCGAAAGACAAAATAAATTAAGTAATTTTAAGCGTTGTGCCGTCATTTTTTCGTGTAGGGATGTCGGCGATGGTATTTTGAGTTTTTTTGAGGTGAAGAGTCAGAAAAAGAGGTTGGTCCCATAGACGATGAGCCAGTAACGGAGGAGCTTGCCCAGTGTCATGCTGACGGTGGAGATGGTGAGGTTGGCTCTTGTCAGCCCCAGTGCAACGGTGATGGCGCTGCCGAGCACGGGTACAAATGCCAGAAAGCCGGCCCAGGCACCGTATCCGCTCATAATGCGCTGTACTTTGTCCAGTTTTTCTTTTTTTACATGGAGGTACTTCTCAATCCAGTCTAGTCGCCCCTGCCGGCCGATGGCGTAGTTGAGAAGTCCGCCTGCCACGTTGCCTATGGTGGCATAGGCGATGAGGGTTGGCGGATGAAGTCCCGCCGCGACCAGGGCAATGATGACGGCTTCGCTGCTAAAAGGGAGGATGCTGCCTGCCAAGAATGCCGAGGCAAGCATGCCCCAATAGCCGTATTGAGTCAGGATTTCGATTAGGGCATCCATAGATTGTAGGTTGTTAGCAGGATGGAAAGAATGAGGATGAGGATGAAGGAGATGTTGGTCAGCCGTGTGCTGGTCAGTGTGATGTAATGGGCTATCAGCGGTGAGGTGGAAATAATGAGCAGGCGGATCAAGTAGTCGTAGTGCTGTGGCTGGAGCAGCAGAAAGCCAAGTGTGTAGAAATTGAGGCTGATGAGCATCTCGTATATCATTCTTACGCGTATTTTATCGTTGTAGCTGGTGCGGACGAAGTGGATGGCGCCAATGATGCTGAGCAGGGCGATGAAGCCCAGGGTCAACGTCTGATGGAGCGTCACGTCTTGATACTGGAAAAGTGGCGAGAAGTCGGCCAGGCGTTCAAAATGATTGATTATGAAGGCGGGCTGATTGCTTAATATGAGGTAAGTTGTTGTAAACCAGTATGGTATGGCTGTTCCGATGATGGATGCCCAGAACACTTTTCCGCTGAAATTGAGGAGATTTATGGCCATCAGAAGCCATAGGACGGGGAGGAAGAACAAGATTTGGACAAAAAAGAGGCTGGCAATGCCTATGAAGCAAAACCCGATGCATGTCATGCCCATGGAGTGCTTGTTCTGATAGCAGGGAAACATGGAGGTCAGAAATGCGATGACACAGAGTTGCACTATTAGCGGCTCGGTTTGTGTCAAACTCTCACATGCCAGGGTGTTGAGCACGAGGAATGAGCACGAGACCATGCGCCCGTAGACCCGGATGAGCGTGTGCTTGTTGTTGATTTCAACCATGAGGTAGGTTGAAACGGCTAGAATGCCAAACGGAACCCATAAACGTTGCTCAACGAGCCCCAAGCTAAGCCAGAGGAGTGTGGCATAGATGATGACAAAGGGCAGTGAGAACCTGTTTTGGGCAAGTTTGTTTTGCAGTCTTCGGGTTCGCATGCGTTTTCTGGATTTATTTGAGGTCCCTACCGATGTCGGTGCGGAAGTATTTGTCTTTGAAACCGATGGTTTGTGCGGCCTGGAAGCTCTTTTTCAAGGCTTCGTCTTTGTCGGTGCCGTAGCTGCAAAGGGCCAGCACGCGGCCGCCGTTGGTGACGACTTGATTGTCTTTGAGCGTGGTGCCTGCATGGAAAACGATGGTGTCTTCAATTTCTTGCAGTCCCGTGATGGGGTAGCCTTTGCCGTATTTTTGAGGATAGCCTCCGC
>ONQK01000132.1 GCA_900319895.1 uncultured Prevotella sp.
CTGATGTCATAGAGCATGTTCAGACTGATGGTATAAATTCACAGATGAAACGACAGCTTGCAGATGAAACGACTTCTTATTTTAACGCTGATGACAGGATTTTCGTGTTTGCTCAATGCACAAACAGGACGTGTATTGTGTGAGGACACTTGCCGGCACCTCCATGGCATCGACCTGAGCCACTATCAAGGCGACGTGTTCTGGGAAGCCGTCGGCGAGAACGACAGGAACCTGTATGTGTACCTCAAAGCGACAGAAGGCGGCGACAATATCGACAAGAAATATGCCGACAACATCCGTTTGGCACGCAAGCACGGCTTGAAGGTCGGCTCTTACCACTTTTTCCGTCCCAAGACACCACTGGAGACCCAGCTGAGAAACTTCCTCTCCCAGTGCCGGCCGAGCGACCAAGACCTGATTCCCATGATTGACATTGAGACCCGGGGCGGGCTGGAAGCCGAAGAATTTTGCGACTCGCTGTTCAAATTCCTCAACATGGTAGAAAAAGCCTACCGCCAAAAGCCGCTGCTGTACACCTTCGCCAACTTCTACGACTACTACTTGCAGGGCAAGATCAACGGCTACCCTCTCATGATAGCACAATATACCGAACAAGAGCCCAAGCTACAAGACGGGCACGACATCACCATGTGGCAATACACCTGCAAAGGCCGCATCAAAGGCATCCGCGGGCATGTGGACAAGAGCAGGTTCCTGGGCAGCCACTCATTGAATGAAATCAGTTTTAAACATCATAAATTTGCAGACTAAACAAATAGACATGGCACTCATCAACTGTCCTGAATGCGGGCATAAAATTAGCGACAAAGCTGCGGCATGCCCAAGCTGCGGCATCAAAATCGCCGGAAACATCACCTGCTGTCCATCATGCAGACACACTTACCTCACCGAAGCCCCACAATGCCCGAAATGCTCCTATCCGAACATCTCAAAACAACATACGCCCCCCCCTTCTTCCCCCGCCTATTCCCAAGACCATGGCGAGAAGAGGGGAAAAGGCAAAAAAACAGCACTCATCACAATCATGGCAGCCATCGTCATCGGCGCGGCCGGACTTTATTACCACCAACACCTCAAAGCAGGCCGAGAATTTGAAGAATACCGCTTGGCAGCCCAAAGCAATGACATCAACGTGGTGGAGCAATACCTCAAAGCCTTCCCCGATGCGCCACAACAACACATCAATGCCATCAATGCACGAAAAGGCAAGCTCCTGCGAGAAGAACAAGATTGGAAAAATGCGCTGGCCAGCCAGTCAACATCCATAGTCCAACATTACATCGACACACATCAAGACGGCAGGTTCCTGGAAGATGCACTTGGCCAGCTCGACTCGCTGGACTGGGAGACCAGCAAGATGGCCGACAGCGACAGTGCCTATCAAAAATACTTGGAAAAACATCCTGACGGCAAATATTTCAATGAGGCAGAAGAAGCCATACGAGCCATCAAGAACCGCATCGTCACGCCAGAAGAGACATTGCTGGTGCGGCAGATTTTCCGCCAATTCTTCCTTGCCATCAACGAAAAGAATGAGGCAAAGCTCGCGGCTATGGTAAACAATATCCTGAGCACTTTCCTGGGGAAAAGCGGCGCGACCAAAACCGACGTGCTGGACTTCATGAAGCGCATTTACAAAGAGGATGTCGTCTCCATATTATGGCGGGTGGACAAAGACCTCAAAATCAACAAGCGCGAAGTCGGCAAGAACGAATACGAATACGGCGTAGAATTTCGGGCATTTCAATCGATAGACCGGAAAGACACGTCAAAAGAACGCTTTGCCACCTATAAAGTGACGGCAAAAGTGTCGCCCGACGGAAAAATCTCGGAGTTCAACATGAACAAAATTCAAAAATAGGCCGGAAGCGCAAAATATCGGCAAACAAGTATTTTTATCGGCCTTTTTTCGTATCTTTGCAAACATCATTGCAAAGAAATAGCGATATGAAAAGATTCACAACAGTGTGCCTTGTAGCGCTCTGTACAATACTCACTACAATGGCAAGACCCAAAACCGTAAAACTGAGAGTCATCCAAACCACCGACGTACACGGATGCTTCTTCCCATACGACTTCATCAACCAAAGGCCCAAGAAAGGGTCGATGGCGCGCGTGATGACGTATGTAGACTCCGTCCGCAAACAATATGGCGAAAACCTGCTGTTATTAGACAACGGTGACATTTTGCAAGGACAACCCACCTGCTACTACTCCAATTTCGTCAACCCGGACATGCCCAACGTGGCAGCGGCAGTCATCAACTACATGGGATTCGATGCCCAAACCATCGGCAACCATGACATCGAAACCGGGCATGCCGTTTACGACAAATGGATAGAAGAGGTGAAATGTCCCATGCTCGGGGCCAACATCATCAATCGGGCGACCGGAAAGCCCTACACCGAGCCGTACGCCATATTCAACCGGCAAGGAGTGAAGATTGCCGTGCTGGGACTGCTCACACCTGCCATCCCCAACTGGCTCAACGAAGAATTGTGGAAAGGGCTGAAGTTCGAAGAAATGGTGGGAAGCGCCAAATATTGGGTCAACCACCTGAAAAAGACAGAACAAGCCGATATTATCATCGGACTTTTCCACTCAGGAAAAGATGGCGGCATCCACACCGATGAATACGATGAAGACGCCTCACTGCGCATTGCAAGAGAAGTGCCGGGATTCGACATGGTCCTCTTTGGGCACGACCACACCAAATTCGGGGAAGTCATCAAAAACGTCGAGGGAAAAGACGTGCTCTGCATGAATGCCTCGTGTAATGCACTGATGGTCTGCGACGCATCGATTACCGTGACATGGAACGAGAAGCGCGGCAAGAAAACAAATCTGAAAAAAGAAATCAGCGGCACCATCGCAAATGTCGAGAATCTGAAAGTCGACCAGGACTTCATGGACCATTTTTCGGCGACAATCGACAGCGTCAACCACTTCGTCAACCGGAAAATCGGGACGTTTGAAAAGTCAATCTATTCGAGGGACTGTTATTTCGGCCCATCTGAATTCACAGACTTCATCCACGACCTCCAGCTGAAACTCACGGGCGCGGACATCTCTTTCAACGCTCCGCTCACCTTTGACAGCAGAATCAGAAAAGGAGACGTGCACGTCAGCGACATGTTCAACCTCTACAAATACGAAAATCAAATCTACGTCGTCAAAATGACAGGAGAAGAAATCCGGAAACATCTTGAGATGAGCTACGACCAATGGGTTGCGACGATGAAATCCCCCGACGACCACATCATGCTGCTCAACGATGCCTCAAAAGACGACCAGCAGCGGCTCGGCTTCAAAAACCTGACATTCAACTTTGACAGCGCGGCCGGCATTGAATACGAAGTCGACGTAACAAAACCAAATGGGGAGAAAGTGAGAATTCTGCGCATGAGCAACGGCGAACCTTTCGAAGAAGACAAATGGTACAATGTCGTGATGAACAGCTACCGTGGAAATGGTGGTGGCGAGCTGCTGACAAAAGGCGCCGGCATTCCCCATCATGAACTGAAGAACCGGATTGTCTTTGAAAGCGAGCGCGACCAACGGTTCTATCTGATGCAGGAAATCGAAAAAACGGGACACATGGACCCGCAAAAGCACCAAAACTGGAAATTCGTACCCCAAGAATGGGCTAAAAAGGCGATAGAGCGTGACAAAGCCATCATATTCCCACACCCTGTTGAAGAAGAATATTGAGCAAAGGGAAATATTACGGCTCATTTTCAGCCAGAAAGATTGTTGCAACAATGCCGAGACAACCATCCCGCCACCCTGCTTTGCAAAGAGCCATACGTCCCCGCCCCAAACATTCGGGCCAGGACACTGGAAAACAATGGGGCCGGCGCGCATTCCCCCAAAAACGGCCTGCCTCAAAAGACAGCCTTCAATAGTGTAAATCCTCGGCAAACATTTATCTACCAGACATGAACGATCATCAAGACTCAAACAAAAGGCCGCTGATCTCAGTCATCGTACCAGTTTATAACACGGAGAAATTCTTCCCTTGCTGCCTTGACTCCATACAGCGACAGACATTCACGGACTTTGAGGTCATAGTGGTGGACGACGGTTCTACCGACCATTCGGGAAGTATTGCCGATGAGTATGCCGCCAGCGACAGCCGAATCCATGTCATACATAAGGGAAACGGCGGTTTGAGCGATGCACGCAATGTAGGACTGGAACACGCCAGAGGTGATGTCATCAGCTATGTCGATTCAGACGATGAAATCCGGCCAGACATGCTTCGGACGATGTACACCGCCATGCAGGAAAACGATGCAGACATCGTGGTGTGCGGGTATTATAAAGTCTGGCCAGAAAAAATCGTGGAAGTCGAGGCGATGAACAAACCAGGGAACTACGACCGGCAAACCGCACTGGAACTTTTGCTCACGGACAAAATCGACCCTGCCGCATGCAACAAGCTCTATCGCCGAAAGGTTTTAAAAAGAGAGTTCCCCAAAGGATACTATCATGAAGACAACGCCGTAATGGGCTATTGGTTTTTAGAAGCTGGGCGCATCACGTTCATGTCCGAGAAACTATATCTCTACCGCCAGCGAAAAGATTCCATCATGCACCGTAGCGACAATGCCAAAAGCAGCCACGACTGGTTCCACTGCCTGACCAAACGCCATGATGCCGTCATGGGAATTGAGACACTGGAGAAAATCGCCGGACAGCGGATGGTCATCTGGGGCGAACGTCTCTTCGACCGTCTTGCCAATGGTGAGTCATCGCTGAGAGAAAAACGGCATTACGCCAGACTTCTTGCCAACGATCTGAAGCCTTTCATCTGCGGAACTGACCGCTGCCTAAGCAGGAGACGGCATGTCCGCTTACGAATCATCCAGCTGTTTCCACTAGCATTCGTCACCTACAGGACATGCACACAGAAGTTCAAATATTTGTTTCAAAACCTTTTCAGACGATGAACACGACACGCACAATCCACGCCACTTCTTCGTTGCCGCTCATCTCCATCATCATTCCCGTCCATAACAGCGAACGATACCTAGAGCAATGCCTGCAAACAGTGCTCAGACAGACTTTTCCCGAACTTGAAGTCATCGTCGTGGACGACGGCTCGACCGACCGCTCGGGAGCCATTGCCAACGACTTTTCCGCCAGCGACAGCCGCATCCGCGTCATCCGTCAGGAAAACCAGGGCCCCTCCGCCGCCCGTAATGCTGCCATCCGTGAGGCAAAGGCAGACATTATCGGCTTTGTCGATGCCGACGACTGGGTGCGGGAAGATATGTTCGAAAAGCTGTATGACGCTATGTTGCAGAACGATGCCGATGTCAGCGTCTGCAACTTCATCGTTGCCTTTCAAGACCAACGGTGCGGCTTCGACCTGAAAGCAGCGGCCGGAAACCATACTCACGACGAAATTATGCTCCATGTGCTCAGCGGGCATCTCGGCAAGTCACTGTGGAACAAGTTGTTTCGCCGACGATTGCTGCAGCAGCCACTGCCCGTGGGGAAAGTGTACGAGGATGTCGACACGCTTTACAAATGGCTCTCCCATGCACAGCGGATGACAGTCGTCGACGAGCCGCTATATTACTACCGTCAGCGCAAAGGCGGCATCACCAACAGCCGTGATACCGCTCCGAAACGTTATGACTATTTCACGGCAGACAAAGGAAAGTTCTTGTATGCCAAAGCTCAAGGTTACCGTATTTACAGCGACCTGACATTCTCAAAATTCGTACTGCGAACGGCTGAAAGAATAGCTCGCGGAGGCTCGGACAGCAAAGAAAAGAAACACTACATTGCAAAACTGCTACAAGAACCCCTGTTCCTCCAGCACTTCCCCCTCAAAAAATACGGGCGCAGGGATGCTCTGAGAAGATTCCTGCTGTTACACTTCCCTACCTTGTTCATCAACATACAGACACGCATCGGTGAGAGGATGTACGAAGAGGAAAAGCGCAAGAGAAAACTATTTGAATAAAATCATTTTACTGTCGGCCAAACACATACAAGTGCCAATCCACTACCATTGCCGTCCGCGAAAATCCCGCTCCATGGAAGGCCAACGGGGCGAAAGGCATGGCCCCGCCCGTCTCTTGCCACCTCGCCCCGCCGTCC
>ONQK01000131.1 GCA_900319895.1 uncultured Prevotella sp.
GGAAAGGTCTTGCTCATCTACACAGGAGGCACCATAGGCATGGGATGCAATCCTGCAACTGGGGCGCTGGAGCCGCTCGACTTCAACCATTTCATCGCCAATGTGCCCGAGTTTTCGTATCTGAAGACAGAAGTGGATGTTTACCAGTTCATCCCACCCATCGACTCCAGCGACATGGTGCCGGAAAAATGGGCGCAACTGGTGAACATCATTGCCGAGAACTACGAGAACTACGATGGTTTTGTCATCCTCCATGGTACGGATACCATGAGCTATACGGCATCAGCGCTGTCGTTTATGCTCGAAAACCTGACAAAGCCGGTGGTGTTGACAGGAAGCCAGCTGCCTATCGGACAGCTGCGAACCGACGGCAAGGAAAATCTGGTGACCAGTCTCGAAATAGCCGCGGCAAGAAATGCCGATGGCGCGCCGGTCGTACCGGAAGTGTGCATTTATTTCAACGGAAGACTCTTGCGTGGCAACCGGTCAACGAAAATCAATGCCGATGGCTTTGACGCCTTCGATTCTTTCAATTATCCGCATTTGGCGGATGCCGGCATAAACATCGTCTATCGCCAGCGGAACATTCTTACGCCAGACTACGGAAAAGCAATGGTGCCACACACGGAAATGGACCAGAATGTCATCGTCTTGTCGCTTTTTCCTGGCATTCAGGAGGATGTGGTGCGACACATGTTGGAAACCCCCTCGCTACATGCCATTGTCATGCGTTCCTATGGCAGCGGCAACGCGCCGCAGCAGCCGTGGCTCATCCAACTGCTACACGAGGCGCACCAACGCGACATCACCATTGTCAACATCAGCCAATGTGTGTCGGGCAATGTGGAGATGTCGCGCTACGACACGGGCTACCAGTTGCAGTCGGCAGGGGTCATCAGTGGCTACGATGCGACGGTGGAAAGTGCCATCGCCAAGCTGATGTACCTCAAGGCACGCTATCAACGGGCCGACCTCATCCGCCAATGGATGGCAAAAGACATTTGTGGCGAAATCACCATGTAAAGTAAGTTTTTCATATTTGATTCTTTTATAACAGCCGTCGGCGACACGTTTTGCGGTCGCCGACGGCAGATTTTTTCAACAGTTCTCGGTTCGCTGTTTTTTCAAGCCATAGTCTGCAGGCTTTGGTCAAGTGTTTTCAAATTTCCTGCATCCTGTTTCCCGATCTTCAAATGGTTGCTTGCTGATTTTCAGCCTTTCCCACTTGCTCTATATGTATTTTATTCCAATATTTCCCACAGATTTTCGTAGACTTCCCATGTGCTTTCTTGCACAATTCCATCCCACTCAGGAATGTAGGGCTTGGCATCAATGGGCAGGGTGCCGTCGTCATCGCCGCCTTGGATGATGCTGGTGGAGTACATGAGTTGTTCCGTATGGAATGTGATAATCTTGATTTGCGGTTTTTGATATGCTCTTTTCATGTTTTTGCTTCATTTTGGATTATTGGACTACGATTTTCTTGCCGTTTTTGATGTAAATGCCGCGGCGTGGTCGGCTGACGGGCTGTCCTTGCAGGTTATGATACACCTCCTGTCCAGATTGACGAACCTCTTGGATGCCAGTTACGGCGTTGGAGTTGTGGGAATGGTCGTCGGAGTCGAATTCAAGGATGATTTTTGCGCCGTTTTCAAGGTCTGCCGTTGGAATCTGGATGTATGATTTGTGGGCAGGAATCGACCTGGTGACGGTCATGCGGTGCATCTTGCCTCCAGAGATGATGAAGTTGGTCTTGTCGCCGTCGGTGGGAGCCACGTTCTTGGATTTGACGGTGACGGGTCTCACGACGTTGGCTCTTTTGTATGGAGCAAGCTCATTTTCGTGGATTTGGTAGTAGAAATTTTGCGTTGATGCAGGCCCGTCCATGGTTTTGAGCACTACGCCAGTGCCGGCAGGGATGTATGTGCCGTCGCCTTCTTGGTCGCCAAGGTTGATGCTTCTCATTTTGAGCACGTTGATGAGTTCGCCGTTTTCCGTCATTTGGTCTTTGACGTACCATCCCGAGGTGAAGGCGATGACGTTGGGGCAGCTCAAGCTGGTTTTGCTGACGTTGTTCTCGGAGAAGTCGGTATCGAACTCGCGGGCGAAGGTCGTATAGACGTTACCCATCTGCAGGGGAATCTTGTAGGTGATCTTCTCGGCCAGCGTGTTCCAATCCCTCTTGAAAGCCTTTACGGCCGACTTCTTCACATAGATGGTCTGGCCGTCGGTCACCTCGTCGTAGTTGTCGGTCACACCCTCGTCGTGCAGGTCGAAGACGGAGGTGGCGAGGTCTGGCGTCGTGGAGTTCACGAAGAAGACACTCTTGATGGCAGGCGATTTTGTAGTTTTGACAAACGCGCGTGCACCAACATAATTCAGCTGTACGTTACTTGGTACGACGACTTCCTCAACGTTTGACGTGCAGTCCTCGAAGGCATAGTCGCCAATGAGCTTCACTTTGTAGTCGGTGTGTTCGGGTACTCTTTCGGGTACGACGAAAGTGGTCACGTCCGACCGGACATTGATAAGCGATGCGTCAGTCGGCGACATAGGGAAATACTCGGCCCACTCATTTTTTACGTTTACGGTGATGAACGACTCGTTGATCTCCTTCACCTTGCCCAAACCCCAGATAGCACTCTTTGCGTAGGTATTGGCGTGTCCCTTGCGCACGTAGATATTGATGTTCTTCAGCAGTGAATTCTTATCCATATCGACAAACGCTTCTTCGTGAACATCGGTAATCGGGTCGTTGCCCAGAAAGTTGATGCGCTCGAGGCTGTTGCAGATGGCGAAGGCGTGCGCGCCAATCTTGGTCACCTTCTTCGGAATCGTCACCGACTTCAGGTCGCGGCAGTAGTAGAACGCCGAGTCGTTGATGATTTCGAACGAGGGCGAGAGCATTGTGTAGTAGGTCGCGGCCTTGCCTGCGGGGAAGCTGTAGAGCGTCTTCTTGTCCTTCGAGGCCAGCATGCCGTCGCACGAGGAGTAAACCGCGTTGTTTTTGTCAACAAGGATTTTTGTGAGCTTTCCGCAGAAGAGGAAGGCTTGTGCTCCGACATGTGTCGTAGCGGCAGGGATTTTCACCTCTGTAAGCTTTTGGCAGGAGTTGAACGCCTCATTTTCGATGGATTTCACAGACTTGGGGATGTCTATTGAGAGCAGTCCGCAGTGCTGGAAGGCGCAGAAGCCGATGGCGTTAAGGACGGCGTTGTTGTCGAAGGTCACTTTGGCGAGCGATTCGCAGCCGTTGAAGGCCGACTGGCCAATCTTCGTCACATTCTTCGGGAAGACGAAACCCTCGGCAGCCGATTTTCCCAAAAGTTTCGAACAGTTCATAAAGGCTCTGTCGTAAATCTCCAATGACGGGGCTGTGTGGGTGTTGAGGAATTGGAAGGTTTCCAGACTGGAGCAGTCTTTGAATGCGGAGGGACCAATAACGGCGAGACGGGAATCTCCCTTCACCGAAATAGTCTTAAGGTTCTTGAAGCTCTCGAAGGCCTTGTTTCCGATGCTTTCAAGGGAGGCTGGCAAGGCAATGGTTGATAAGCTGCCTTTAACATCCCAAAAGGCCATTGCCCCTATTGTCTTAAGTTGAGAAGTTTCCTCGAATATAATATTTGCTAATTTGCTGGCTTGAAGGAAAGCCGAATTTCCGATTTCTTCCACTTCCCGTGTTACCGTGATCTCCTCCAAGTTGTTTTGATAGAATGCCGTGTGCCCAATCACCTTTGTATTGACATTTGTAGTATAGGTGGTTGCTGCATTCATCTCGGGGAATCTGATTAGCTTCGTACATTCTTTGTTGTAAAGCACGCCTATGTCGTCAACGGTGAAATAGTCGCTATCCTTTCCTCCCCAGATTTGGAACTTTGTTATAGCATTGTTTTTCCCGATTACAGTTGCCGGGGAGCCGTCAATCTCCGAGTAATCCCGTATTTCCTTGAGAGACGAAGTGAATGCGAATGTTTTGAAATCGCAGCCCGAGAATGCGTTGGCCTGTATGATTTCAACATTGATAACCCGAATGGCGGTTTGTCGTCCGGAAAGAATACAGTCGGTTCTTAAAACTTTAATTTGTGCGGGCACGGTGAGACCTTTACCGGCTTCTTTAGCCGATGGACACAAGATCAGTTCGTCGCCGGCCTTGTTGCAAAGCATTCCCTCGACCGAGCTGAAGTTCGGGTTCGAAGCATCGACATTGATGGTCGTAGCATTTTGACAGGTATAGAGCAAAGGGGATTCTATGTTCGTGACGGATGAGGGGATCTTAATGGTGATTAGCTTCTCAAGATGGGCCAAAGCATATTGCTTGATAGTTGTCACGTTTGGCGATATGATGAGAGTATCGCCTGCCCAACCCTCCGGCCATTTATACAGGGTTGTCCCATCTTTGCTGTAAAGGCCGCGGTCTATGGTCTTAAAGTACGGGTTGTCTTGATGCACTTGAATGTTTCTAAGGTTTGGGTTACTGAGGATGGCACCTGTTTCGAACTTCTTCAAGGTCGATGGAAGGGTTATGCTTGCCAGCTTCAGGAAATTTCGGATTGCGTTTTTCCTCAATACCTCGAAACCCTCAGGAAAGGTCATGCGAGTTACAGCCGACTTGTCGCCTGTAAAATAGGTGTACATATTACCGGCAGTCGATGTCACCCTGAATACAGTGGCCGTAGAGTCTTTCACCGTAGCCGGGAACTTCACATCTCCTGTCAAAGTGAAATCACAGATTCCCACCGTCAGGTCTTTCAACGAAGTAATCTCATAAGTAACTTGATCGACCGTAAACCTGTCTCCAACGTTACGAGCAAGTAGAGATTGGGGCACTGCCAACAAAAGCATAGCCACATAGACTAAACTCTCAATTTTTTTCATAA
>ONQK01000138.1 GCA_900319895.1 uncultured Prevotella sp.
CATTCCTTTGTATTATAAAAGTTCATGTCGAAATCCCGGCACATGGTGATGGGTTTGTCCAACGCCAAGCGGTCAATAGGAATTTTAAAGCCGATATTCCCAAAGCCAAAAGACGGTGCCAGTTCATAGATAGATTCATAGGTGTCTTGGTCATAACCAACATAATATGTATCGTAGACACTCTCCTTTATATATACATTCGGTTGGCTGCCGTAAGCAATGTCGGCACCTGTGAGCGGATCGGCTTTCGAGAGGGTGTTTGCGATATTGTCTTTGCCAAGCAAGCTGGACTGTCCCATGAAGAAGAGGTTCTTGAATCTCGTCTGCACGGGATTCCCCTCAATCACCTCCCCCGTCTCTTGTAGGAATGCAGTCAAGTTGACGTCCTCCACGAATGCCGGTATGGTCAACTCGGTCATGCGCCAGTTGGCAGGGGTCGTGAGCGAATAGTCCTTATGACGGTAGAAGGCGTACGGCTCAATCGTCTTCAGGAACGAAGGTAGGACGACATACTCCAACCAGTTCTCCCCCATGCTTCCGGCAGCAATGACTTCCACCGTGTTGGGAATCTTCCACTGCTCAGGCAACATGGTGTTATGCACAACCTGTCCGCCCTTGTCAATGGCATTGGTGGGGATGAAGAACACAAGCCGCTTCATGTCTTTCGTATAGAGAACACCTTTCGTGAGCTTACCGCCCTCATCATCAATCACATAGTTGTTGGCATCGCCGCCCTCTAGCGTGATATTATCGAGTGACGGACAGGCGGTGAAGCAGCCCATCCCAAGCGTGCAGCCCGCAGGGATGTTGATGGTAGTAAAATTCTTGCACTTCATGAACGCCCAATCGCCGACTGTTGTTACCGAGGAGGGAAGACTGATGGCTGTCAGCTCATCACAGCCAAGGAACGCCTTGGCCCCGATGGCTGTCACCGGGACGCCATTCACATCGGCGCGGACGGCCACCTCGCCGCTTGCCAAAATCGACTCATAACCTTGCACCGTGGCTTCACCGGCTGCAATTGTGTACCGCAGACCGTCAATCGTTAATTCTTGTGCGTGCAACGCTGTCACATGGGAGCACGTCACCATCATTACTGTTAATAAGCAAGTGTAAATTTTTTTCATATAAATAATAATTTGATAGAATTTAGTTCATCTCTTCACTACGGTCCAAAGAAGAATTCCCAGGACTTGATTTATCGCTCATTATCAATCAGTTACGCAAACAGGTCTTGAAGAGGATTTGATTTCACATTTTCCAATCACTTCATTCCCCCGAATGCTCAACTATACTTCGACACCTTTATTATTATATTTTCAATGACTTTATTATCTTCCGACAGCATCCTTTCCACATTTTCTTTTATCCCTTTCAATTCTTATGTATCCTTTTTAATCCTAGTTATCCCACCTTTATTTTATTTTCATGGTACAAATATAATAAAAAAACTTATAGAAACGCCTTCTTCCATTATTTTTTTATTAACATCGCTTGAATTTAAATTGATAAAGCGACGAATGTACATCAAAACGTTCTACAAAACGAGTCGATATATGGTTTTCTCGCAGACTTGGATAGCCATCTGCGATTACCCGCTGCTTGCCATTGCCAAGAAAGTGTATCATGTCCATCAAATCTTTATATTTCAGCTGCCGACATCGGGAAAGTACGCCTTCAGAGGAAGCCCATTGCCTGCTATTGGTTAAGCCAAGACGTCCTCAAAATGACTCCGAGAAGGTCGGCCAACCTTATGGGAAAATTTCTTTGGGCAGTAGTGGAGACAATGGGGATTTTTTTTTTTTTTTTTTATTATGAAGGCATGGGATTGGCCTGAAAAACATCCACTTTTCTTATTCCATCCATAGATTTTCGTCATACGAACCTTCTTCTCCATCAAAACCATCAAGTTCGACCTCCTTTCCAAGTTGATTTCCGTCGCCGACCTCGCTATTCACGCTGGTAAAACCCAGAAGGATTTCCAACTGGATTTTCAGCGTTTTAATGCGGGGAGACAAATACGTTTTTCTCATATCCTTCATTTTTTATTGTTTCGTTAGTAATTCACTTCACTACCACTTTCCTGCCGTTTACAATGTAGATTCCCTTCACTGCGGGTTGGCTCTTGAGCGGCTTGCCGTCGATGCTGTACCAACGGTTGTCGGAACTTTCTGGCTTGCCCGTCTCGACGATTTCAACGCCTGTCGTTTCACCATATTCGTCGGCCTCGCTGAACAGATAGGCCACAGCTTTGGCTTCGTTGGCAGGCACGGCGAGGTAGGCTTTGTGTGCGCCGTTGGTGAAGGCGGCACCGTTTTCCTTGCCGTAATAGAATCCCACGGAATTGGGGTCGCTGTCGCGGTTGAGCGAGAGCATATAGTACTTGTCGCCGCCAGTGGTCTGCGCTGCCTCGTCGGAGCCGCGCATCATGCTGCCGGTGGCCGCCGAGCCCGTCGTGTTGGTCGTGGCGAATTTATAGACAGTGCTTTCCGTAGATTGGAGGACTACACCCGTTCCCTTCGGGATGATGTCGCCCTCCCCGTACGTCTTGACGTTGATTAGCCTGCCGTTCTCCACCTTATATGCCTTTGCCGTGACGTAGGGTGGCACGACGAGGTTCTCGTATCCGTAGAAGAGGGTGGAATGGTTCGTTTTGCCGATTTTTGA
>ONQK01000140.1 GCA_900319895.1 uncultured Prevotella sp.
ATAACAGACCTCGCATCACCCCGACACAGGGTCGTCCAGCTGACTCCGAGATTGACGACTGGTTCTTCCTGCCTTCTCTTGGCTACTATATTAGGGAAACCTATTACTGGTCTGGAACTGGTGGAATCATATACCCTGGTGGCTATTGGTCTTCGACCCCTTTAGGAAATGAGAGTGCGTGGAGTTTGGGATTCTCTGCTGATCACGTAACTGTGAATGGTGCCCACCGTAGCAACAGCGACATCGCCGGCAATGGCGGCGACCGCCCCGACGGCAAGCCGTGGTTCCAGTAAAGCACACGAGTTTGTTATAACGAAATGCCTGCGTTCGAACGCAGGCATTTTTTTTCGCATCATTACAACACCCCATCTACTGCTGCAAGAGCCAGTGAGCAAAGAACTTGTCATAGATGCTGTAAATGCCTAAATCTTGCGTGATAAAGTCTTTGTCAAGCAGTCCTTTGGTGGCTGCCTGCACCGTGCTTGCCGTCAGGCGATGCTGTTGCAAGAATGGGCGGGAAGTGATGTTGGCGACCTTTCCTTCCTTGCAGATGGCCAACAGGACTTCTTTCTGTTTCGGCGGCAGTTGGTAGAGCAAGGAGGCATAGACGAAACTTTGTCCCGCCACGACTTGCCGAATGCCTGCCTCAACCATATCTGGTGAGCAAGTGCTAATTTGCGACAATTTATTGTAAAAACGCTCTTTAGGAGTGGAAAAAATCAGTTTTTCTTATTTTTCGTTGACGACTTTGGCGTCGGGATAGTCTTTTGGATTGAAGTGGAACACGTCCTCACTGAGATTCATGGTTTTGAATTCGTTGATGTGCACGGTGATGTTGATGAGGAAAAACCGGCATTTGAGCCAAATAGGCTTAAAGGTGTTTTTGTCGATAAGCACGGTTGCTTCTTTAATTTTAGCAGCCTTGTCCCTGTTTTTCACCAAAACTCGATATCCGTCTTTCTGCTCTTTCATGGTAAAAGTGCAGTTGGTTTTTGCCATTTTGAACCAGTCCTCCATCCCTCCTGTATTTTCTTTCTTTTTCTGCTTGATCTGCACCTCGTTTTTGCGCCTGTCCAGTACCCAGTATTTTTCGCCGTCAAACCAGGTGATGTGCTTTTTGGTGACAAGTTGCTTTTTGTTGCCCCTATAAAACATTTTGGCTTTTATCGTGTAAATGCCGCCGATGGTCGCCTGATAGTCCATCATGGCTCCTCTCTCGTGGAGCAACAGTTCCAAAGTACGATTGACGATGGCCTGTGTTTGTTGGTCTGATTGTGCAGTGACTGTTGAGCGAGAGCATGTCAGCAGCAAGAATATGATGAACAGGAAACGTTTCATGAGTTGTCTTGATGGTTAGAACTTGAAAGTTGCCACGAGCGGGAGATGGTCGCTGACTCCACCCTTGTAGGTGTATCCATAAAATGTCCGGAACGGCTGTTTTCCGCCGTATTTTTCGTCTTCCTCGAGCAAAAAATAGCTGTCGTTAATGTACACTTGGGTCAGTTTTTCAACCAGCGACGGCGTTGTGAAGATGTGGTCTAAGCTTTTCCAGATGCCTTGATATTTGTAAGTGCCCTCGGCCATGTTCATGCCTTTGGCTTTTTCGGAAATGTTGACCAAATTCTTTTGACCATACAGCTTCATGGACGGATTATTGTGGTAGGCATTGAAGTCGCCCGTCACGACGATGTGCGCATTGGGGCTAATTTGTCTTATGGAGTCGATGGATTCCCCGATGCGCCGCGCCACTCGCAGCCTCAGCTCTCGTGTGGCGCGCTCGCCGCCGCTTCTGCTGGGTGCGTGCAAGGCAAAGACATGGAGCGTGTCGTCGCTGGCCAACATTCCGCAAGCGTAGATCACGTCACGGGTCGGGCGGATGTTCTCTGGCATGGGCACGTTAATGCTCGTGTGGTGTAGCAGCTTAAACGTACTGGGTGAATAGAGGATGGCGACGTCGATGCCGCGGCGGTCGGGCGAGTCGGTCATGATGTATTGATAGCGTGCCCCGCGCAGCACCGACCGTTTGGTCAGGTCTCTCATCACGGTGTCGTTCTCCACCTCACACAAGACGACGAGGTCGGGAAAATGGAGGACATTGGAGTCACTTTGGCACGAGAGGATCGTCTGTCCGACGTCTGTGAGCTTTTTCCAATAGCGTGAGGCTGTCCAGTGCCGCGCACCGGCCGGCATGAACTCATAGTCTTGTTTGAGGCTGTCGTGCTGGCAATCAAACAAGTTCTCACAATTGAACTGTACGATGGTAAAGATGGATAGCAGCAGCGTGGAGATGTTCATCGGTCAGGATTTTCGCAGTTGGGGTTGATACTATATTTCGCTCTCGCCTTCAACAAATTCTGAGAGGAAGAGGTTCTCGCCGTCAAAAACAGCGTATGTGAACAGGTTGATCCAGTCGCCCAGCATGATGAGCCGCGTCTTTTTCGACAACATCAGGTCGGCCTCAATATGCCGATGTCCGAATACAAAATAGTCGATGTCTTCATGCTTCCTCACATATGCTTTGGCATAGTTCACCAACGGCTCTTTGTCCTCGCCCATAAACGGCGGTTCCTTGCCGTCTTTTCGCTTTATCCGGCTATGTTTTGCCCAACGGAGCCCAAAATCCATGCCCCATCTTGGGTGAAGGCTGCTAAAAAGGCGTTGGCAAATATGGTTGTGAAAAAGCGTTTGGATGCATCTTACCCCCAAGCTTTTTTCGCCCAATCCATCGCCATGGGCAAGATAAAAGACTTTGTCGTAGATCTCGACGGTGGCCGGCTTTTTGTGCAGAATCACGCCACACTCTTTGGACAAATATTCGTATGCCCAGATGTCGTGGTTGCCTGTGAAGAAATGCACTTCCACGCCCATGTCCGTCAATTCCGCCAATTTCCCTAGAAATCGCGTAAACCCTTTGGGCACGACAAATTTGTACTCATACCAAAAGTCGAACATATCGCCCAGGAGATACACGGCTGAGGCTTTTCCCTTGATGCCATCGAGAAATCGCACCAGCCTCCGCTCCTGTGTTCGCCGGTGCTCAATCGCCAGCGAGCCAAGATGCGCATCGGAAATGAAATATACACTTTTCATGGCTCCACAAATCTGTTCTAGTCAAACCCTAGCTCCACGCGAGCCTCCTCGCTCATCATGCGATGGTCCCACGCCGGTTCAAAGACCAACTCTACGTTGACAGCTGCGACATGTTCTATGGATTCTATCTTCTGCCTGACATCTTCAAGGATAAAGTCGGCAGCAGGGCACGCTGGTGCCGTAAAAGTCATGTCCAAGTCAACCGTCGCGTCTTCTTTGACCTCAATTTTGTAAATCAGCCCTAAATCATAGATGTTTACAGGGATTTCCGGGTCGTAAACCGTTTTCAGCACGTCAATGATACGCGCTTCAATGGCGCTTCTTTCTTCTGTTGTCATTTTAAGCATTTTTACCCTGCAAAGATACGAAAAAAGCAGGTATGTGCGACATTTGCCACAGATATTTTACCTGTTTTCTGCTATCATCCCACCTATTTCACTGTTAAAATCATTCGACCCAAGCAGTTTTTCAATCCCAATATGCATACGATAACGCCAATAGTGATGCGGGTCGGAGGGGATGTTGACACGCTCGCCCCGGTCGTCTTTTTGACGTAAGCTTTCGCTCATGGCAAGCCAGTCCTGGAAAGCAATGACACACAACATGGAGGGTGAGGCCAAATGTAGTTCAATGATGCGCCGCGCAGTGCTTGCCGGCAAGGGGTGCTCGGGGCGGCCGGATTCGCCCAAGATGGTTTGGGCATAGGCTTTTGCCCGCTGAGGGTCTTCGTCCCACCATTGCCGAAGCGTAGGCATGTCGTGTGTGGAAATGGTGGTCACCGACAAATAGGGATTTTCAGACAAGTTGCCAAAACGCCGCGCCGGATCCTTGGGCATTGACTGAATTTCGAGGCTCAGGATGTCCAGGCTGCGCAGCACTTCCGGCACGCAACTTGGCACCATACCCAAATCTTCTGCACACACTAACATTTGCGTGGCACTGACAAGCCTCGGCAATTTTTCCAACGCTTTTTTGCTCCAAAACTCATTGTTTCGATGATAGAAAAAATCGTTGTAAAGCCGATTGAAGAAAAGCTTCTCCGAGGCATCCAACCGCTGGTAAATCTGTGTTTTTTGTGCCAGGATTCGTGGATGCAGCAGTTCTTTTTTAACGCTGTCACATACAAATAGTACATTGCCGGCGTTTTTTGCCTTCACAACCGATTTTTCGCCATTTTCGAGTTCATGAAGGACCATTTTTTCATCGATTTTTAAACCAAAATTGCCGATTTCATCGACTGAAAACGGAAGTGATGGCGTAAACTGTCCCAAGGTCGCCAGTGGCAAGTCGGCAGACATGTCCCAAATCCTGAAAAAGCCAAGTACATGGTCTATCCTATAAGCGTCAAAATAAAGTGCCATACGTCGCAGCCGCTCGCGCCACCATTGATAGTCGTCCTTGGCCATCTCTTCCCAATTGTAGGTCGGGAACTTCCAGTTTTGTCCTTCTGCCGAGAACTCATCTGGCGGCGCGCCGGCCTGCCGATGGAGGTTAAAATAAGATGGGGACTGCCATACGTCGCAGCCTTCCGGACTCACGCCAATCGGGATGTCACCTTTAAGCACTACGCCTTTATTCCTGGCATAATTGTGCACTTGGGTCAGCTGTGTATGCAAGATAAACTGGGTAAAATAATAAAAAGCGACATCTTGGTAGGCCTTGCTCTTTTCATCGGCCAACATTTTCCTGTCTTTTTCATTCCATCGCGCATCCTCCCCCCATTTTTTGAAGTCCGCAGTGCCGGTTTCATCGCGCAAGAAGGCATACTTTGCATAAGGGACGAGCCATTTTTCCGCGTTTTTGAAGAAAGATTTAAAAGCATCGCCCCGCATGACTTCCCGACCATATTCTTGGCTAAAAACAGTTCTTAAATATGTTTCCTTCAAACGGAGAACCTTTTCGTAGTCAATCTCATGCAGTTCATTAAGCCGTTTTCTCTCTCTCTCCAATTTTAGCCTTTTGT
Source organism: uncultured Prevotella sp. (assembly GCA_900319895.1). Classification (GTDB taxonomy): domain Bacteria; phylum Bacteroidota; class Bacteroidia; order Bacteroidales; family Bacteroidaceae; genus Prevotella. The sequence continues at coordinate 5,054 of ONQK01000140.1, forward strand.
CCGGGTCGGCGATGGGCGGCAACTTGCGCAGGTCAATGTAGATCGGATGTAATGCAAAAACACTGACACAACTATAAGGATATGAGTCGTGCCAAGTTCGTGTCCGCGTGGTATCGTTGATCGGCAACACTTGGAAAATGCGTTGCTTTGTTTTTGAAAGCCAGTCGATGAAAGAAATCATGTCGCCAAAGTCCCCAATGCCAGCACTTCCCTGGCTCCGAAGCGAGAAGACGGGCATGAGCGTGCCGGCCACGCGTATGGGAGGTATTGCGAATTGGGCATCTGCCAATTCATAAGAGGCAACCGTCTGTGCGGGCAATTCGGCAAGTCTGATTTCTCGATTTTCACCTGTTTCCCAAACAACCGTCTTCTCTTGATTTGCCTCCCGAAGCATAAACTTGAATGTCATCGAGTTGGCTTTCAACAAGTTGGCATCAATATCCACGACCCATTCATTGATGCCATTTTCTGACATGTTGAGCGCTTTTTCAGGGTCCCATGCCCCCAGCACATGGTCTTTCCCCACCAGTTGCAGACGCTGGCTCCCATGAAGCTGTGGGGCTTTGACTTTTATCCGGACAATTTTGTAAAACTCATTCAGGGGCAGTGATTTCCGAGGCCTGAAAGCCAGGCACTCGGTAAAGGCTTGGGTATAAGCAAATGCCGCTTGAGGTTTGTCATTCCAACGGTCAAATATACGATAGGTTTTTGCCGAGTCGCTTGCCAAGTCAATGGTGTGCAGGAGGTTCACCCACTCTTCCCGCGTAGTTTCCCCATTTTCTTTGAGGCTGTAGAAATAAGCCAGTCGTTCTTTGCCATATTCCTCCGCCGCCATTTCAAGACGCCATGTCCTCCCGTCCTCGGTTGCCATCTTCCTCGAATCCAAGACGTCTTGTGCTCCGGCTGCGTCCACGATGTTGATGTACAACTCTTCGCCGTAACGCGTGAAATAGTCAATATAAAAGTTCAGTAGTTTCATGTATTGCAAAAATACTACTTTTTTTTCAGAAGATGCAACGGTTTTACATGTTAAAAAAGCGACCGACCTCGGCGTTTTGCCGTGATCGGTCGAATATCATCTGTCCAGAGGTTGACCTACAGAATGCCCAACCATCGCAACACGTCATTCAGATTGGCGACGATGAGCAGCAGGATGAGCAGTGAAAACCCGGCATATTCCGCCCAAATGAGGAATTTTTCACCAGGTTTTCGACCCGTTACCATCTCATAGATCAGGAACAACACATGCCCGCCGTCCAGCGCCGGAATGGGCAGAATGTTCATGAAGGCCAGGATGATGGAGAGGAATGCCGTCATCAGCCAGAAAGCGTGCCAGTCCCATGTGGCGGGGAACATGCTGCCAATGGCTCCGAAACCGCCAAGCGACTTGGCCCCTTCTTTTGAGAAGAGGTATTTCAGGTCGCCGACATAACCACTAAGTTCTCTCATCCCAAAGCTGATTCCGGCAGGGATAGAGGCCATGAAGCCGTATGACTTGTGCTCGGGCTGATAGTATGTCAGCAGGTGGGTTCTCGTAACACTGAGCATGAGGTTGCTTGGCATGGTAAAATGGGCTTTGATGAAGTGCTTGTCTTCCGGCTTTTGCCGAAAGACCAATGTCACTTTCCTTATTTTCAGGCTGTCTTCCCTGCTTTGTGCGCCGGCCAACATGTCATTGAGCCGCCCGACCTCGTTGCCATATTCATTCCAGGAGTCGATGATTTTCCCGTTGAAGGCAACGATTCTCGAGCCTTTCATCATACCGATGCGCTCGGCAACGGTTTGGGGCAATACGCTGTCTATCTCCGCAGGAATCAGCGGGCTGACAAACGGAGGAACGGACTTGACCATGGCGAGCAAGTCCATTTTCTGAGGCATCTCGATGCTCATCTCTTTACCATCCCGACGGATTCTCACTTGTTTTGCCGCCGCAATTCCCCGATAGACGTTGGCATTGAACTGCCTGAAATCGCCCTTGTCCGTACCGATGAGGATGTCGCCGTCACGAAAGCCCAATGCCTTTGCCTCACTGTTGAACTTCATGCCGTAGGTCATCTTTTCCGTCGAAATCGTCTCTTCGCCCCAAGTGAATAGCACCATGCTATAGATGACAAAGGCTAATATAAAATTGACCAGCACACCGCCAATCATGATGAGCAGGCGCTGCCACGCAGGTTTCGTACGGAACTCCCACGGCTGCGCGGGCTGCTTCATCTGCTCAACATCAAACGACTCGTCGATCATGCCGGAAATCTTACAATATCCCCCGAGTGGCAGCCAGCCGATGCCATAGGTGGTGTCGCTGTTTTTGGGTTTAAACTTGAACAAGCTGCCTTTCCACTTCCAGAGGCTTGGGTCGAAAAACAGGTAGAATTTCTCGACGCGCACGCCGAAGAGTTTTGAGAAGAAGAAATGACCGCCCTCATGCAACAATACGAGAAGCGAGATGGCCAGCATGAACTGGAGAAGTTTAATCAGAAATATTTCCATTTTTTAAAGGTTGAATTTTGAGTGTTTAATTTCATCTAATTATCTATTGCCTCCGCTGCAATGCGTCGAGCCTCGGCATCTGTCTGGAAGTAGGTCTCGAGCGTCGGCGTGGCGTCGAATGTGGTGCGGCTCATGGTGTTGGCGATGATGTCGGCCATTTGAGGGAACGTGCATCTCCCTTGCCTGAACGCCTCATTCACCACTTCATTGGCCGCATTGAGGATGCACGGCATGTTGCCGCCTTGTGAAATGGCGTCGTAAGCCAGCGACAGACATCGGAATTTCAGGATGTCGGGCTCGGAGAACTCCAAGGTCCGGCTTTGGAAGAAGTCCAGGCGCGGGCCGTTGAGCGGTTTTCGGTCAGGATAAGAGAAAGCATAGAGGATGGGCATCCGCATGTCAGGGGCACCAAGCTGTGCCTTCACCGAGCCGTCGATAAACTGCACGGCGCTGTGGACGATGCTTTGCGGGTGGATGAGTACCTCGATTTTCTCGGCGGGTACGCCGAACAGCCAACGTGCTTCTATCATCTCGAAGCCTTTGTTCATCAACGTAGCAGAGTCGATGGTGATTTTCGCCCCCATGTCCCATGTCGGATGTTGAAGGGCATCGGCGGCGGTCACTTTTTCCAACTCTTCCGCCGTTTTCGTGCGGAACGGGCCGCCCGAGCAGGTGAGCAAGAGCTTCTCGATCTCGTTGTCGCCCTCGCCAACTAGGCACTGGAAGATGGCAGAATGTTCGCTATCGACAGGCAAGATGGGCACCCGGTTTTCTTGTGCGAGCCGTCCGATGAGTTCGCCTGCCACGACCAACGTCTCTTTGTTGGCAAGACAAATCTTTTTCCGTGCCCTAATGGCATGAACAGTGGGTTCCAGCCCTGAAAAGCCGACCATAGCAGTAAGCACAATATCAATGGGCGAGGCTTCAACGATTTGGTTCAGTGCCTCTTGGCCTGCATAGACTTTGATGTCAGGGCAATCGAGGAGTAGGTCCTTCAACGGCTGATAGTAGGCCTCGTTGGCAATAACTACGGCGGCAGGCTTGTATGCCCGGGCCTGTTGCGCCAGTTCGCGGTACCGGTTGTTCGCCGTCAATGCATACACCTCGAAAAGTTCGGGGTGCTGGCTTATGACATCGAGCGCCTGAGTGCCGATGGACCCTGTTGAGCCAAGGATGCATATGTTCAATTTATTGTTCACTGTTGATTGTTTCTTTTAGTTGCTGCGCTCCGTATAAGCACTGAGCGGATTCATTTGGCCAATGGGACTCTTTGCCAGGAAGCCCATTTACAGGATGCAAAGTTCTGTTTTTTTCCTTAAACGACCAAGAAAACACTTGTTTTTTATGATTTTTGAGGCAATACACAAAAGTTACATTTTTGATGCTCATTTTTATACATGTCCTTCTTTTCCCGTATATTTGGATTGGGGCGACTGGGTATTTTGAACCCGTTCTAATTCATCGTCAGCAATCCTTCTGGGATTTCGAGCACAATGCGCCGGTCAGCCGTGCTGATTTCCACGATTAGCTCATCAGAGGCAGGCATCAGCACTATGCCCCGGTTGGCCGTCTCTACCTCAAAAAGCGTGTTGATGGTCGAATTGTCTACGGCCAGGAGGCTTCCCACGGGCTGATTGTCGACTGCATTGACAACGGTGAAACCGACGATTTGCGCCCACGAGAGCTCATCGTCAGACGAGTCAACCTTGTCGCGCTCAAAAAACACGTCGCAATTGGTTAGTTCGCGGGCTTGCTCAAGTGTTTCAATCCCACAAAACTTGATGAGTACCGTCGAATCGCTGCGGAACCGATAGCTTTCCATGAAAAAAGGCACGAGGATCTTGTCGATTTCCAAAATCAAGTACTCAGCATCCTGCCGGTCAAAGACATCGTCGTCAAAATGCATGGAGACCTCTCCTTGTATGCCGTGTGGCTTTCCGATGCGTCCGATGCGGAATACTTCTTCCGATTTTATCATTTTCCGTTTGTTTTGGGCAATTGGTTCAACATTCTATCCTTTCTATACGCGCTCCCAATGCATTGAGACGATGCTCGATATTTTCATAGCCCCTGTCGATTTGCGAGATATTGTCTATACGACTTTTCCCATCTGCACTCATGGCAGCGATAAGCAGGGCAATCCCTGCACGAATATCGGGGCTGCTCATCCTTCCGGCCCTGAGCGTCTTGGCCTTGCCATGACCTACGACAACGGCGCGGTGGGGGTCGCAGAGGATGATTTGGGCGCCCATGTCAATGAGCTTATCAACAAAAAACAGCCGGCTCTCAAACATTTTCTGGTGGAAAAGCACGCTGCCCCTCGCCTGCGTCGCCACAGTGATGAGCACAGACAGCAGGTCTGGGGTGAGCCCCGGCCACGGCGCGTCGGCCAGCGTCATGATAGAGCCGTCGATAAACGATTCGATTTGATAATGTGGTTGAGGCGGGATCATCAGGTCGTCGTCGTCAACCAGGATCTCTATGCCCAGCTTCCGGTATGTGTCTGGAATAATGCCCAGGTGCTCCACTGCTACGTTTTTGATGCGGATGCCGTTGCCGACCATGGCGGCCATGCCTATGAAGGAGCCGACCTCAATCATGTCGGGAAGCGTTGTGTGCGTCGTGCCATGAAGAGCATCAACGCCATTAATGACCAACAGGTTGCTGCCGATTCCGCTAATCTCGGCCCCCATTCGGTTGAGCATTTTGCAAAGCTGCTGGATGTACGGCTCGCAGGCCGCATTGTAAATCGTCGTCGTTCCCCTTGCCATTACTGCGCTCATGATGATGTTGGCTGTTCCCGTCACCGAGGCCTCGTCCAACAGCATATAGCAGCCTTGTAGCTTTTTAGCTTGCAGCCTAAAGACATCGCGCCCTTTGACGCGGGCAAAGTCGGCGCCGAGGCTTTTGAACCCCATGAAATGGGTGTCAAGCCGCCGCCGACCGATTTTATCGCCTCCCGGCTTGGCAATGGTCGCTTTGCCGAATCTTCCGAGCAACGGGCCTATCATCAACACGCTCCCCCTGAGGGAAGAGCATTTCTTGACGAACTCGTCGCTCTCCAGGTAGTCCAAATTGAGCTTGTCGGCGCGGAAAGTATAGCTGTCACCACTGTTTTTGACGACTTTCACCCCCATTTCTTTGAGCAGGAGAATGAGGTTGTTGACATCCAAGATGTTGGGAATATTGTTGATGGTCACGTCCTCGTCTGTAAGCAGCGTGGCACAAATCACTTGCAGGGCTTCGTTTTTTGCGCCTTGCGGCATGATGGTTCCCGACAGTGGATGTCCGCCTTCAATGATGAATGAGTCCATGTTCTACCAAGTTTTTATGCTTTTTTATTTCCGTTTTACCTTCTTGGACGCTTCTTTTACCTCGATTTTCTCGAATTTGAACGTCTGAAGGTCAATTTGTACCTTCCCATGGGTGAAATAGGCGAGGTCCGACGCGATTTTCTCATCGTCCAACGAGCCGTGCCCCCATTGCGCCAGGTTGCGTTTCATCTGATTGGCGGTTGCCTTTATCAATGCGTCACGCTCTTCGCCCGGCTCCATGTTCTCGAGCTGTTCGAAGACTTCAAAAAGCATCTTTCCGTAGTGCCTGACAGGGATGTGAGACATGGGGTATTGCATCGGCTGCGGCTTGGAGGAGATTTTCAATGCCTGCGCCACATCGTAAGGATAGTCAATGTCAAGCTTAAAATTACTGATGAGGGCGAGCTGGCTCCACAACTTCTGCATGTGATTTTCCTCGTTCTGACTGTATGGAAACATCTTGTCCATGATATCGATGATGGTCTCCGCACATTTCTGCCGCTCTTTTTTGTCTTTGATGGTGAGCGCATGGTCCACCATTTTTTGAATCTCCCTGCCATATTCAGGCAACAGGAGTTTTTCACGCTGCGTATTATAATCTAATCCTTCGATTTGCATATTAGTCCCGGTTTTTGTTTATAATTCATATCAATTGGTTTTGGGGTAATTTCGCTATAAATTCCTTGAGGTAAAAAGGCGTGAAATACGCCACGTCCTCAAAGCTCTCCTGCACAAACTTCTTCTCGGCAAGAGGCTGCATATACTTGGCCAGGGGCTCCGTCTTGCCGACAAAATGGGCATTGGGATGCCGGATGACTTCCTCGCATTTTTGCGCTCCGTTGCCCATAAAATAGACAGGATGGCTGTCCAAATACTCCCGGTAGCTGTGCCCATCAACGATGTCGGCCGCCACGGGTCTTATTTCACGCAAACCGCGGTCGTAAAGGGCGGCATAGACCTCCATCCTCCTGGCATCAATCATCGGACAAAGCAAGGCATCCTCCGGCAGGTCGTCGTGTCTGAGCAAAAACGGGACGGTGAGGAGCTGTAAAGTCGGGATGCTGATGAGCGGGATGTCGAGCCCATAGCAAATGCCTTTTGCCATCGAGACACCGATGCGCAGCCCCGTGTACGACCCCGG
>ONQK01000143.1 GCA_900319895.1 uncultured Prevotella sp.
GCATATTGTACAAAGCAGTTGAAAGCAAATTAAAACAAACTAAGGATGTGTTTGACAAATTAAGCGCTGCCCTGCCAATTGACCATCAGCCCCATCCTCCCCGCAAAACAACCGCTGTCGTTGCAGCAAAACAAAGTGGAGAGTTCATGTTTTGAGCAGAAAATATACGCGATATCCCCCCTGAAGAATATTAAAAAAAACAAAAAACACATTATAAATTATAAAGTACAGGTGAGGGAAAAGTGTTAACAAGTGGGCCTATTGTAAAATTTAGAACAAAAAATGTACAAAGCGCTAAAATTGAGCTAAAAAGTAAGGTTGTAAAACATAAAAAACACACAAAAATCAAAAAAAACACAAAATATTAAAAAAAATGTGGGGAAATGTGGGGAAATGTGGAGAAAATTGTTTAATTTTGAAGCCAGCAGGAAGACCGAGACCGAAAACAGCAACAGAAGACCAAAGCCGAAAGCAACCCAAGACGGGCTAGAAGCTGGGTTTAGACCAGGGCTCGATGCTAAGACTTCTAGAGTCATAACAATAGATAATAAATTCAAGCTCATGCGATTTTTAGGCAATTCAGAAGCCAAGGCCGACACCAAAGGACGCGTGTTTCTGCCGGCTGTATTCCGCAAGATACTGCAAGTATCAGGCGAAGAGAAGCTCGTCATGCGCAAGGATGTGTTCCAGCCGTGCCTAGTGCTGTATCCCGAATCGGTATGGAACGGCCAGATGGACCTGCTCCGCCAACGGCTCAACCGCTGGAACGCCGAGCATCAGCAGATTTTCAGGCAATTCGTTTCAGACGTAGAATTGATCAGCCTTGACGGAAACGGGCGCTTCCTCATTCCGAAGCGCTACTTGAAGCTGGCCAATATTGAGCAAGGCATCAAGTTCATCGGCATGGGCGACACCATCGAGATTTGGCGCAATGCTCCCGAGAGCCAGTCCTTCATGAGTTCCGAAGAATTCGGGAAAGCGCTGCAAGAGGTCATGCGAGATACGCAACAAACGGTTGACGGCCAATAGAGGCCGTTTGCCTCAAAAATAGCTTAATATAAGCCCAACGACAACTCAAGACAATGGTAAACAACCCTACATATCACGTTCCTGTCCTCCTTGGCGAGAGCATCGACGGACTGAACATCCGGCCAAATGGCGTTTATGTAGACGTCACTTTCGGCGGAGGCGGTCATAGCAGGAAAATCTTGCGACATTTGGACGAGGACGGCCATTTGTACAGTTTTGACCAAGATGCCGATGCCGAGCGAAACATTCAAGAGCTCGCTGGCGGCGACACGTCTGCGCAACCGCCCAAGAACTTTACGTTCGTGCGCTCGAATTTCCGCTATCTGAGCAATTGGATGCGGTTCTATGGCATAGATGGGATCGACGGCCTGCTGGCCGACCTTGGCGTTTCGAGCCATCATCTCGACGACGAGACCCGCGGCTTTTCGTTTCGTTTCGATGCCGATTTGGACATGCGCATGAACAAACGCGGCGGGAAGACGGCCGCCGACGTGCTCAACAAGTACTCGGAAGAACAGTTGGCGGACATTTTCTACTTGTATGGCGAACTGCGCAATGCGCGACGGATTGCGGCAGCTGTCGTCAAGCAAAGGATGGTGGCGCCTTTCAAGACCACGAATGATTTTCTACGGGCAGTGGAGCGCTTTTTCCCTCACGAGCGTGAGAAAAAAGACATGGCCCGCCTGTTCCAGGCGCTGCGCATAGAGGTCAACAGCGAGATGTCGGCTTTGCGCGAGATGCTCAATGCGGCCACGGCATTGCTCAAGCCATCCGGTCGGCTTGTGGTCATCACCTATCACTCGCTGGAAGACCGCATTGTCAAGAACATGATGCGATCAGGCAATGCCGAGGGACACGTCAGAGAAGACTTCTTCGGGCGTTCAGAAAGCCCTTTCCGCCTGATTAACAACAAAGTTATCGTCCCTGGAAAAGAAGAGATTGAAAATAACCCACGAAGCAGAAGTGCTAAATTGAGGATTGCAGAAAAGAAATGACAGAGCAAAAAGATGACATAAGGCAAGAAGAGGAATTCATTGTCGAGATTCCCATGGAAGACGAAGCCGGCTCCGAGGTCTCGGATGCGCAGGAGAGCGAGGCGGCCGACGAGGTGCCGACTTTCAAGTCAGCCATCCGCGAGCAAGCACGGGAGGACGAAGTGCCTTTGTCTGCCAACCAGACCTTGCGCAAGATCCTTGGCGGCGACATCCTTTCAGCCACTAAGATCCGGCGGCAGATTGGCCTGATTCTCCTGATTTTCGCTTTTATCATCCTCTACATCTCCAACCGATACAGTTGCCAGAAGTACATGATAGAGATTGACAGGCTCAACACCGAGCTGAAGTCGGCAAAATACAAAGCCCTTTCCAGCGGCAGCCAATTGACCCAAAAGACCCGCGGCAGCCGCATCATGCAAGTGTTGAAAGAGAGCAAGGACAGTTCGCTGCACATCCCGCAGCAGCCCGCCTATTTGATTGAAGTGCCCCAATAAGTGCCAGAACATAAAAAGAGCAGCATCATGAAGAAATTCAAGCACAATCGGATCATTCCACGCTACAGTTTCATCGCCATTTTGATGGCCTTGGTGGCTTTGGCAGTGGTGGGCAAGTCTTTTTACACGATGACTGTCAAACGCTCCTATTGGGAAGACGTAGCGCAGCGTCTGAAAATCGACAGCGTGGCCGTTGCCCCCCTTCGTGGCAACATCTACAGCTGCGACGGCAGGCTCATGGCAGGCTCATTGCCCGAGTACAAGCTGTTCATGGACTTCAATGCGCTCAAAACAGCCGGCAACGACTCGCTTTGGGAGTGCAAGATCGACTCCATTTGCGAGGGTTTGCATAAAATATTCCCCGAAAAGTCTGTCAACACGTTCAAGACAGAGCTTGGAAAAGGCAGAAACCTCCAAAGCAAGCACTGGCCCATCTGGAAACGACGTATAGACTACAACACCTACCTGATGGTCAAGGCTTTGCCCGTCTTCAACCTCTCCAAGAATGCCAGCGGCTTCCACACCGAAGAGTTCAATGCACGGACCATGCCCTTTGGCGAGCTGGCCCAGCGCACCATCGGCATCATGTATGGCGCCAAAGACTCCGCAAAATGCGGGTTGGAGCTATCCTACGACTCCATCTTGCGCGGCACGCCTGGCATTACACATCGCCGGAAAGTCAGGAACCGCTTCCTCAGCATTACCGACACGCCGCCTGTCCACGGTGCCGACATCATCACTACCATCGACGTCGACATGCAAGACATCGCCGAGCGGGCACTCGAAGACGAGCTCAAGCTCATCAACGGGACAGAGGGTGTCGCCATTGTGATGGAAGTGCAGACGGGCGACATCAAGGCCATTGTCAATTTAGAGAAGGTAAGAGAGGGAGTTTACAGAGAGACCAAGAATTTTGCCGTCAGCGACCTGCTCGAGCCCGGCTCCGTGTTCAAGACGGCTTCCATGATGGTGGCGCTCGAAGACGGCGTAGTGGACACGACCTACACCGTTGAGACAGGGGGGGGGCAGTGGATGATGTACGGTCGCAACATGAAAGACCACAATTGGCGTAAAGGCGGATACGGCAGGCTGACCTTCCCGCAGATATTGCAGTACAGTTCAAACATCGGCGTGAGCCGCATCATTGACGAGCATTACGCCAAGAGACCCGAGAAATTTGTCGAGGGCATCTATAGGCTCGGACTTGCCGACGACCTTGGCATCCCGCTTGTGGGCTCTTCTTCCGCCAGGATCAGGATGCCAAAGAAAGATGCCAAAGGCCACTGGCTCAACTGGCACAAGACGGCACTGCCCTGGATGTCAATTGGCTACGAGACACAAGTGCCTCCCATTTCCACGTTGGCTTTTTACAATGCCATTGCCAACAACGGCACGATGATGCGCCCCCGATTTGTGAAACAAATTGTGAAAAACGGCGAGGTCATTGCCGAATTTCCTCCGCAAGTCATGCCGGGACGTGAAAAAATCTGTTCGGACAAGACCATCAAAAAGATGCAGACCGTTCTCGAACAAGTGGTGAGCATCGGCTTGGGCAAAAAGGCCGGCTCCAAGATGTTTAAGGTGGCCGGGAAGACGGGTACGGCTCAAATTTCACAAGGTGCGCAAGGCTACACCTCCGGCACCGTCAAATACCTGCTGAGTTTCGCCGGTTTCTTCCCCGCCGATGCACCGCGCTACAGCTGCATTGTCTGCATCAAGAAATTCGGCACACCGGCCTCCGGGGGCGGCATGAGCGGCGTGGTTTTTCACCACATTGCCGAAGGAATCATGGCCAAGAACCTGAAGATGTATGCCGACGAAGCCAAAGATTCGCTGTCCAGGCTCAGCCCAATGGTCAAGAACGGCAATCTGACGGCTGCCAGGAACGTACTTACACACCTGAAAATCGGCCATCAGCGCGAATGGGCTGTGCAAAATGGCTCAAAAGCCGTCTGGGGGAACGCTTCTACGAACAGTGGAAATGTTGTATTGACCCAGAAAAAGCAATTGGGTCGGAAATTCATTCCCGACCTGATCGGCATGGGCGCACGAGATGCCGTTTTCCTGCTCGAAAGCCAAGGTGTCAAGGTCAAGGTCTGCGGCAGGGGGAAAGTCGTCTCGCAAAGTCTGCCGGCCGGCCATCTCATCAAGAAAGGCGAGACCTGCCTGCTTGAAATGGATATTTAGCATCAAACAAAAAGCAAAGATATGACGATTAGAGAATTACTTAGAAAGATAAAGACGGTGCGGACAGAAGGTTCGTTGGACTGCGATGTGACCGGCATTCACATCGACTCAAGACGAGTGGGGAGAGGGCACCTTTTTGTCGCCATTAAGGGTACGCAAGCCGACGGGCATCAGTTCATCGCCAAGGCTGAGGAGTTGGGCGCTGCCGCAGTGGTGTGTGAAGACATGCCTCAGACACTGAAGGAAGGTGTCGCTTACATCCAAGTCGACTCAACAGACAGTGTCGTCGGACAATTGGCGACCACTTTCTACGGCGACCCGTCTGCCAAATTGAAACTGGTTGGCATAACAGGGACCAATGGCAAGACGACCATTGCCACCTTATTATATAATATGTTCCGAAAGATGGGTCATCGCTGCGGGCTGCTGTCGACTGTTTGCAATTATATCGAAGACGTTGCCATCCCAGCAAGCCACACCACCCCCGACCCGATAGAGCTCAACAAACTACTTGCCCAAATGGTGGAAAACGGCTGCGAATATGTTTTCATGGAATGCTCCAGCCACGCCATTGCCCAAAAGCGCATCGGCGGTCTGCATTTCTCGGGCGGTGTCTTCACCAACCTCACACGCGACCATTTGGACTACCACAAGACGGTTGAGGCCTACCGCGATGCCAAGAAAACGTTTTTCGACATGTTGCCCAAGACCGCCTTTGCGCTGGTCAATGCAGACGACAAGAACGGCGCTTTCATGGTGCAAAACACCAAGGCGACGACCAAGACCTACTCCATCCGCAAGTCAGCGGACTACAAGGCGCGCATTGTCGAGTGCCATTTTGAGGGCATGTATCTGGAGGTCGACGGCAGGGAGGTCGGCGTGCAATTCATTGGGAAATTCAATGTCAGCAACCTGCTCGCCGTATATGGGACGGCTGTCTTGCTCGGTAAAAAGGCGGAAGACGTCCTGCTGGTCATGAGCACGCTCAAAAGCGTCAGCGGCCGCCTCGAGCCCCTTTATTCTCCAGACGGCTATACTGCCGTTGTAGACTATGCCCACACGCCCGATGCGCTTGCCAATGTGCTCAATGCCATTCACGAAGTGCTCAACGGCAAGGGTAAAATCATCACGGTGTGCGGTGCAGGCGGCAACAGAGACGCGGGTAAACGCCCACTCATGGCAAAAGAAGCCGCAAGACAAAGCGACAAAGTCATCCTGACCAGCGACAATCCACGTTTTGAGGATCCCCAAGCCATCATCAACGACATGATGA